>NZ_JBBVMF010000008.1:0-254028 GCF_038150125.1 Rhodohalobacter sp. 8-1
CGGTTAACATGCATTAAGCGTGGCGGACCATTGATAAAAGGTAGCAGAGATTACGTGACCGCGTCAATTTTTTCGCCGCCTTGAATTTTTGGTTCGTTTTGTTTCAAGACAAAATGAACAGGGAACTTTTTGAGATTGACAAATCCATTTTCATATCTAAAAGTTTTCCAGTAGGAAAATATTCATTAAAGTTAGTGACATTGCCCGAGAGAGATTCCTTTGGGACGTGGTAAAAAGTGAGGCTGAGAATTTGCCCACGGCCCAGGTGAATAGCCAGAACGTCACGATTCTATTTTTTTTAGAAACGTTATTTCTACTCTGTCATCCACTAAAGAGGATAGTTATTCAAAAAGAAATACTACTCACAAGGTTTCCCGCAGAACCAGATTTTAAAATGGTATTGTCTCCCGTGTCACTGGCACAGCACCCGTCAATCTGTTGTACATTAGTGAAGTTCGCGTGCCCATCAATGTTTTGCATATCAGGAAAAAATTGAGGCGATTAAGGCTTCTTGAGGCCTTTAATGGTCTAATAAAGTAGCAAATACAACTACAAGAGAATCACAAATCAACCTACCTGACACTACAGTAATCAGTCATAGATTATTGACTGATAAGTTTTATGCCCGTAAAAGAACTATCAGAAAAAATCCCTGGTGAAAAGCAAGAGAATAAGTGATGTCCATCGATCATCTAATACTTTATACACAGTTTTAGTAAAAGGTCAGATTAATACATTTCCCATGTCTAATCAAAGGGACAGAAAGCATTTTTAGAAGTGACCCATTATAGGGGCACTTTTTTTTATTAAGAGAAGATTTTATTCAACTTTGGTGCATATATGTCATATACAAATAACCTTTTTATACGGAACGGAAGAAGCAGGTTAGCCACACAAGCAGGAGCGAAGGAGAGTACTTTGATGACTGAAGAAAATAGAACGAAAAGAAGAACGGGTGGATCTGATCTAGCAGATGGATTCCAAAAAATTGATCTAAACGGAGATGTTTTCAGACAGATTTTTAAACATTCTGTTATTCCGGTTATTGTCCATGATATGGATATGAATATTATAGATGCCAATGATAGCGCTGTTGGTGAGTTTGGCTACGAAAAAAAACCAACTGCTCAGTAAAAAAGTATTTGCCCTTCATACTGATGATCAGTTGGAAGCGTCTGAGCATGTTCTGTCAAAAATAAAGACAAAGGATAAACTGAGCGCTAAAACAATATTTAAAAGGAAGGATGGGTCTGTTTTTACAGCTAAGGTAACGCCTTGCAAGTATATGATTGGGGGCAAACCTATAGTACACGTTTACATTGAGGATTTAACAGAAGGGCTTAATATTCTGCAAGAACTGGAAAAACGTTCTCAGGCAATTTCATCTTCCATGGACGGTATTTCGATGCTGAATTCAGATGGAGAGTTCGAATATATGAACGATGCGTTTGCAAATATCTACGACTATAATTCCCCGGATGAACTGCTGAATAAGACATGGAAACTTTTATACAGAGATAGCGACACCAGATTTTTTGAGAGCAACGTGCTGCCCGAAATAGTAAAGGAGGGGCGTTGGAGAGGAGAAACAGTAGGTAAAAGAAAAAACGGGTCCATTTTTCCACAGGAAGTTTCGCTCAGCCGTACGGCCGATGGCAGGATGATATGCGTTGTACGTGATATCATAGAACGTAAAGAATATCAGCAAAAGATAGAGCAAGCGCTGCAAGAAAAGAAAACGCTGCTGAAAGAGGTCCACCACCGGGTGAAAAACAATCTATCTATTGTATCAAGTCTCCTTGAGTTGAAGAAACATGAGCCCGTGGATTCGGTAGAAGAGTTAATCGAGGAAACCCAATCCCGGATTAACTCAATTTCACTGATTCATGAAAAACTCTATCAGTCAGAAACCCTCTCTGAAGTTAATGTACGCGATTATATAGAGGAATTTTCTTCGATTGTCCTGACATCTTTTAATTCTGACCAGAAGAATATCACGGTAGAAAAAGATTTGCAACCGTTTAACCTCAAAACGAGACGGGCGGTACCATTAGGGCTCATTATTAATGAATTGTTAAGTAACGCGTTTAAACATGGATTTGACGGCTCAAATGATGGGCACATACAAATTACTCTCGCGGTCAATGAAAATGAAGTGGTTCTTAAAGTTTCAAATAACGGAAACTCATTACCGGAAGATTTTTCTATCGAAGACCGTCAATCTATGGGTATGACTCTGATTAAAACATTGACCAGGCAGCTTCAAGGCACTTGTAAAGTTACACAAAACGGGAGTACGATTTTTGAAATCAGGTTTCCCGCAGTCATCTGATTGACGGGTGTGATGTCAAAAGGTAAGATGTCGAATAGGAGTGATCGGATGATTTATCTATAACCTGAGTCGATTCTTAAATAATGAGGTTCTACAGGAAAGTTTGTGGGTTGATGGCAAAATTTGGGAATAATCGCTTAGATCATGTTCAAAATATAGGTCAATTGCTTTTGCAGATCCTTCTCTGCGCCATTAACTACAATGGCTTGATCAGGATGACACGTTCATAGGTTGGTACCTGGGCGGCGTGGGTTCAGTAGTCGTTTTTCAATATCGCCTTGTCATCACGCCGCCCACCCCCAACGGAATCAATGTCATTCTGAATAAAACGGTGGGTTTCCGTTTTATGAAGAATCTGTAAAAGCAACACAGTTTGTCCTGTCGAATGACATACTGGTTGACCAGTTGTTTTGATGAGACGATATAAAAAAATTGCATAAGATTTATATACGTACCCATAAACTTTCCTGTAGAACCAATAATGATTTCAAAAGTCCCCCTTTCCCGAAGGGATGCCAAGGCGAAAAAAGGGGGATTCTCCCAAAGGGATCCCGTTGGGAAGGGGGATGTTCATCAGATCTATGAAAAAACCGATGCCCCCCCTCTTGCCGTAGGCACTCCTTCGGAGAAATCTCTCCGCCAGCCGGCGGAAGACTTTAAGATACAATTACAAACCGCTCCCCGGCGCTTGCTCTTGAACCGATACTCATCAAGAAAAACGGTATAAAAAAGATGCCAGGCAGCAGGTTTAGCTTAATGACAGAAGTGTGCCGCTTTTGCCTCAGTGAGGGTTTGGATGTGAATCCCCTCTGGCTGCTTGATCCTGAATAATACTCCTCTTTGGTAGCATACTGTAGTAAATCGAACTACAAACAAGTCACAATATATTTTATATGAATCATACGTGTTAGTTCATAAAATAGTGAGGAGAGTTTAAGAGGCTTATTTTTTTAAGATTAATCATAGCCCCACTTATATGGAAATGTACAGTGAACTGATAAAGACATTGGGAAAATGTGACGCAGCATGTAATAATTGTGCTATATCCTCTGTTGAATTGCTTGATCGAAAACCGATATCTGACTGCATCAAATTAAATCTTCACTGTTCAGAAGTATGCCAATTGGCCCTGAGTCTTTTGGTGCGGAATTCCGATCAGGCTTTATCTGCAGTAAAACTCTGTGTGACTATGTGTGATGAGTGTGCGACGGAATGCGAAAAACATGAATATGACCCATGCCGGTTAAGCGCAGAAGCCTGCAGGCTAACCGAAAAACGCTGCACTGTTTACTTAGAGCAGTCAGCTGAAACGGCGTCAATTTAGTACACCAGACATCAAACATTAAACAATAATTAAACAAATAAAGATACTACCATGGGAGACCTGAAAAACCTGGAAGACCTTTTCTATCATCAATTAAGAGATATCTACAATGCCGAGCAGCAACTTATGAAAGCTCTTCCGAAGATGGCTGAGAGCTCATCGAATGAAGAACTGGAAAATGCTTTCCGTGACCATCTTGAAGAGACGGGTGTTCATAAACAGCGTCTCGATGAGATAGGTGAATCGCTCGGCGTGGATCTCAGCGGAGAAACCTGCAATGCGATGCAGGGTCTGATCGAAGAGGCGAACGAATTTATGTCAAGAAACCCGGACCCGGATGTATTAGATGCCGGGATGATCGCAGACGCACAGCGAATGGAACACTATGAAATTGCCGCCTATGGAACCGCTGTAACGTATGCCAAATCCCTCGGCCATAATGAAGCCGCTAAAAAGCTTCAGCAAACCCTGGACGAGGAATCTGCTGCAGATGCCACTCTAAATGACATTGCGATTGAAAGGGTGAACATGAATGCTAAAGCTATGTGATGGTGATTAGGCCTGTTTCATTTGCCATCTACAGATGACCCGATTTGGCGGTTGAAGGTGAAGGCGCGAGCATCGGTCAGAGTATTACTGACAAAAGAATAAACTGTGTTATATCAATTAAATCTAAAAGCAAAAGACTATGTCATTTCAAAAAAAAGGCGATCAAATCAATCTTAAAAGTCCATACACTGATGATGAACTGATGTATTTTAAGGATATCATTCTTAAGAAGAGGGACCAAACAGTTAAGGAGATGGAAATTCTTCAAAACTCTATAGCTGAGTTCAGGGAGAACTCTGATGGCGGATCAGCCCATGCATCACATATTGCAGATATTAGCAATGATGTGCACATGCAGGAGAAAAAGCACATTTTTTACAACCGTACACGCAAATTTCTTCAATACCTGGAAGATGCTCTCGACCGAATTGAAAATAAAACGTACGGGATCTGTAAGGTTAAAGGCACTAAAATTGCAAAAGGCCGATTAGAGGCTGTTCCACATACCCAGCTTAGTATAGAAGCAAAACTAAAACGCAAGTAAAAAACAACAGTCAGCAGCGCGTACCAATTGTATAGTTGTTGCGGTCACCTTTTGAAGGTGGCTGGCAACCCGCCTGAATCCGACAGTCACGCACATGCAAAGATTTAAACACACATTACTCACTAATAGCAGGAGGGTTTGGGAAGTCGGATATACCCAATCCCGGGCAGCTTAATATGGGTTATCCGGAAACTCATTGTGTGAACCCGTTTTACAATGCTTTGCTAAAAAGACCCGCAAAGGAAGCGAGCAGGCGTGATGGTGATAGTTGTAACATTAGATTAGCTTATGAATTGTCTGCTGAACAATATCATGCAAAGCAGTGACGGCACAAAGACAAAACCGATGCTGTGAGGCAGTTGCCCTGGCAACTGAGGAACCATAATTATAATAATGGTTGGTTTTGTTAGATAATTAGCTCTCACAGGTGGATTATGGTAAAATTGTTAAGCATCGGAAGGAAAATGAAGCCGGGTGGTGTAATCTGCAGCTGGCACTATATCCGGAATATAATTATTCATTTTAAGTGTTTTAAACCATGAATAAGCTTCAATCAGTACTTATCATAAATGAAGATACATTTCTGGCGCTGGCACAAAACAAAATATTAAGCAATACGAACTACCTGCTTATGATTCATAGTGCAGATTCCTACAGTGAGGTATGCGAAAGTATATCGGATATAAAGCCGGATTATATTTTGTTGGATGTAGCATTGGAAAAAAAGAATGTGCTGAATAATGCTCTAACAAAAATGTTTAGAGGGGAGAGAGTTCCGGTTATTAGCATATCAGGGAATAAAAAACCATATCAGAGACACGGGAAGGAAGGGCACACACAGGTTATCTATTTTATCAATTCAACCTCCAAATCTCTGTTGTCAGAGATTCTTACAAAACCAAACGATTTCAATCTGAGTTTGTCTTAAAACTGAAAAATTTGGGTTCTGTGTTGATTAATAAGGGTTATGTATTGAATTGCATCTAAATTTTTTGAGGCTGTTCATCTATCCGGCCTCCAATTTGTGCAGGTGGTGTCTGCTCATTTTAACACGCATGCGATGGGTGTAAAAACATACCGGCCGAATCTAATTTACAATGACAAAGCGATGCGGACCTTCGTTTTTACATCGCCCCAAAGGGATCCCTACGGGGCAAAGTGTTTAAATGTGCCCACCGGAGCAAATCTTTAGCCGGCGGGTTTCCCCGAGAGGGATGCCTTGGGCATGGATACTTTTGACCGTTCAAAAGTATCAGGGAAACACGAAAAGCTTATGATTTGATTGCTTGATAAAATAAAATGCCTGAACTAATATGATTGATAACATAATGTTCGCTGTAAGTTAAATATGAGTATTAACTTACAGCCACAGTGGAACATAAAGTTCTGTTCATTTTGCCTTGATGCCCCGTATAAGGGATCACTTCGTGGCAAAACGAACCTCCCAAAGGGATGCCCATGGCGAAAAAATCAAGGCTGTGGTCCCGACGGCTGTCGGGAGGCGCGGTCACGTAATCTCTGCTACCTTTTATCAATGGTCCGCCACGCATATCGATCATTAATCGGTTCCTCGCCGGTATGATAAAAGGTCCCCGCAGATCTTACAGCTTCCTTGTCCGCCAATTCTTTCAAGACCGAATGTGTCCTGGACTAACAAGGTGCATTCTTCCATCAATTATTGGCTCTACTTTATTATGATTAGATCATAAGAATGAATTATCCGCACTAATCAACAGGGGCGCAATAAATGAATGTGGCAATTCGAACTACAAACAAGTCACAATTCATTTTACCTGAATCAAGAGTCTTTGTTTATATATTAATATCAGAGAGTCAAAAAAATGTGTTTTAATTAAACCACAGTCCCTTCTGATATGGATGCGTACAGTGAACTTGTAGAGTCATTGGAGAAATGTGACGCAGCATGTAATAACTGTGCTATATCCTCTCTTGAAGCAGATGATCACGAGTCGATGTCAGACTGTATAAAATTCAGCCTTGATTGTGCAGATGTATGCCATTTGGCCCTGAGACTATTGGCGCGGGATTCCAGTTATGCTGTGTCCGCAGTAAAACTCTGTATGACAATGTGTGATGAATGCGCGACGGAATGCGAAAAGTATGAATATGATCAATGCCGGTTAAGCGCTGAAGCCTGCAGACAAACCGAAAAACGCTGCACTGTTTACTTAGAGCAGTCAGCTGAAACGGAGTCAATTTAGCATATCCAACGATAAGTAAATTAAAGACACTATCATGAGAGACCTTGATAGACTGGAATCCCTTTTCTATCACTATAAGCAAGAAAAAGATCTCTGCAATACTCAGCAGCAACATATAAAAAATACTTCCGAAGATGGCTGAGAGCTCATCGAATAAAGAAGTGGAAAATACTTTCCTGGAGCAAAAGGTAGTTTTTGTTTTACAACGAAAAATAAAAAAGCCGTAAAGCATTGTTAATAATAACTTTACGTCTTAATAAAAGTACCTCGGGCCGGGCTCGAACCGGCACTGGCATTTAAATACCAATTGGATTTTAAGTCCAAAAAATAGGTGTTTCACTATAATTCACAATTTTTATTAATGACCTGTAAGTCATTGATATACAATGTATAAATGTATTTTGATGTTTATCAGTGTTTCATTAGATTGAGCAAGTTTGTTGTCCCCCTGTTGTCCCCGAACTTAATCAATCAGATCCTTGCCAAATATCAAACTTACCGATCCTTTCATAAAAGGATTATCAAACGATACATCAAAAAGAGCCGAATACTACGATGAATTAGTAAATGGCTTAGCTTTGAGAATCACTCCGACCAATCACAAATCATTTGTTTATAGGTATCGATTTCACAATAAGGTGAAAAGGTATACTATTGGGGAGTATAAATTACTGAGTCTATCAAATGCCAGAAGCATCGCTAAAGAGCTTGCATATAAGATTAGTACAGGTATTGATCCGCTTGAAGAGCGAAAGTATTTAAAGCGGAAGGCTAAGCCTTTAACTGTCGCTGACCTGGCAGAAGCATATAAGACTCAACATTTACCCACCCTTAAAGAAAGTACAAATGCTTCATATAAGAGTCGTATCAACTCTAAAATCATCCCATCTATAGGTGAAATACCATTAGAGGAATTAAGTAAATCGGATGTAAGAGGTTTATTGGAAAAGATTGCGATTAAAGATTCAAATGGAACCAACTCAAACAGGGTTAGAGCAATTTTATCGAGTATGGTTTCATTTGGGGTGCAAAAAGATTGGCTGGAATTCAATTTCGTGCCATCAATTAAAAAGTTGTCAAGGGAGAACTCTCGCGATCGTATCTACTCTGCTGAGGAAATAAAAAAGCTATGGATTGCATTTGAAGAAGAACAGGAGCCAATGCAGTCACTTTTAAAAATGCTTTTAATTTGCGGCCAAAGACTGGGTGAAACGAGATTGATGAAATGGCAGGATATTGGATCAGGCGGGGAGTGGACTATTAAATCCAGTAATACTAAATCTTCTCGAACACACTATGTACCAATTCCATCTTTAGGAATAACAGTAATTGAACAGTTAAAGGCAGAAAGTGATAGCGAATTTATTTTCGAATCTCAATACAAGCCAGGCAAACCACTTTCATATGTGGGGGATGCAATGGGAAGAATTAGGGATACTACAGGTATAAAAGATTATATAAATCATGACCTAAGAAGAACAGTTGCCAGCAATATTGCCAGGTTAGGATATGACAGGACGATTATTGGGAAAGTGCTTAATCACTCACAACATGAGGGTGGTAGCAGTATTACCGCTGTGTATGATCGGTATCAATATAAGAGTGAAGTCAGGGAGGCTTTAGCAGAGTGGGGAAATTACTTGGAGAACTTGATTCGGAAATAGAGTGTCATACCAAGAAAGAGTGGTGTCTCGCTCTCAGAAAATTTGGAGATAAGCAAAAATAGTAGTTTTCACAATTTTCTGAAAAAACAATCATTTTATAAATCCCACATAAACAACTATTTGTAAGGACGCTATTTTCGCCCCTTTGCAAAAAGCAGTTTTGGAGAATTTCATAAGTTTCACGGAGTTAAATAAGAACACATAACAAACCCGTAACTTATGAAAATAATTCGTCCCTATCAACTGATGGAAAAATTATCTGTATCCAGAACCACCTTGTGGAGAATGGAACAGAGAGGAGAGCTTCCATCAAGAAGGCAAATATCTCAGCGTTTAGTAGGATGGCTTGAGTCAGATTTAGAGAGCTGGCTTAAATCAAGACCACTTGTTAATAGCTTAGAT
Source organism: Rhodohalobacter sp. 8-1 (assembly GCF_038150125.1). Classification (NCBI taxonomy): domain Bacteria; kingdom Pseudomonadati; phylum Balneolota; class Balneolia; order Balneolales; family Balneolaceae; genus Rhodohalobacter; species Rhodohalobacter sp. 8-1. The sequence continues at coordinate 9,038 of NZ_JBBVMF010000008.1, forward strand.
GATAAAAAATAAAAATTAAAACCATCAAGAGGGGGCTGTCTTATCAAGAGTTGCCCCCACTTATCTTAACAAAAAAGTCCAACGACAACATATTGTTGATTGCGTGTGAAGCGCATTGAATACATAGCACTTGGACAAAACCAAAAAATAACTAATAGTCATATGCCGAGAAATATATCCAGTTTACTAAAGCCTAAAGAGGTAAGAACATTGCTTCAAGAATTTGGCATCAAGTGGGACCCGTCTAAAGTTGGTAAAAAAGGCTGGGTTGTCATTAAAAGTCCGTTTCGAGAAGATAAAAAACCATCATTTAGTGTAAATATAAACCACGGTTCATTCTGTGATTTTGGCACAAATATAAAAGGAGATATACAAAAATTGACTTCGATTGCATTAAACCGTCCAGAGATTGATGCACTGGATTACATAGATAGAAAATTCAACATTAAATTCTACAGATAGATGAGAGAAAAAGCTGCTAACACTACGTTCTGGTCTGATGAAATGCAGGCCACAAAGAGAGAAGCGATTAAAAGGTTATTCACTGAGCCTGAACATAGCCTTTTAAATATTGCTTTGGAATATGATTCAATTGACTTAAAAACGCTCCAGACGTTTGAGGTTGGGTTGATAGAAAAGTGGGGATTCGATTGGCTCTTATTCCCATATATGACTGGAGCTCAATTATATAGAAGAGAGAATGGTGGAAAGGTAATATGCAATTTACCAGGCTCTAAGCCGAATAAATCTTTCTTCTGTATTCCGGAGCAACCCATTCAATCGCAATTAATCATAGCGAAGTCACCAAGAGAGGCGATGTCGCTTCATCAGCTTTTAGGCGAGAAAGCAAATATAATTGCTCTGTGTGCTGGAGAGGTGCCTTCACTGAGCACAGAGCAGGAGGAATATCTGAGACTCAACTTCTCAAATATTCCCTCTACCTATGTATTTCTGGACACAGATACTCCACAAGCAGTAGAAACATCAATGTCATTAACAGTTAACATTCATAAGATAATGAAAAATAAATCATTTGTGGTAGACAACCATTCTATATCAGAGGGAAATTACAAAGACATTTCAGATGCATTCCGAAATGGCGAGAGTACTGATTACTTATCTCAAGTAATGCAAAATGCCAAAATGCCAGCAGTGCAAAATCAAATAGACGTAGCATGTGTACCTAGTGATGAGAATACATCGCTTCTACCGAAGTCTATATATGATAAGCTTCCAAAGCTACTAAATAGGCTTTGTAGTCTTATTGATAAAGACCATAAAAAGGATATTTTTCTCTTAAGTGCGCTTGTAGTTATATCAGCGCATTTGAAGAATGTCATTCTTGAACATGACGACAAGTGGTACACGCCAGACTTTTACATGCTAATTATTGCAAGAGCAGCTTCCGGAAAAGGATTTGCTAATAAGGCAAAAGGGTTAGGTAGATCACTAGACGATTATTTGTCCAATTTTCGTAATGACCATTCATTTGTCAATCCGAATTCGACTGATAATAAAGGGAATTTTTCCGATGTGAATGGTCCTCGTGGTTTATACCTGCCTGCCAATTCATCCGATAGAGCACTATATGACTCATTGAATGAAAATGGCGGTAAGGGAATAATTTTTGAATCTGAAATTGACACTCTCTTAAAGGCAAACACTCAGGATTGGGGGAATTTTACGGATCTGTTGCGTAAAGCATTTCACCACGAGGATTTATCGATAAGTAGAAAAACTGATTTTTTCACTGTAAAAAACCCAGCTTTATCGATGCTTTTAACTGGCACGCATGATCAGTTCCGGAACTTATTTAGGAATACTGAAAATGGATTTTATTCAAGATTTTCTATCTATACGTTTAATTCACCACCCGTATGGCAATCCCAACGGCCAACGGATAAAGGCAGACAACTTAACAAAGAAATTGAATCATCAAGTTCTAAATTGTTTGATTTATATTCTCTTCTATCAAGGCGAGAAGAGAAATTAGCTGTCCTATATACAAATAAGCAGTGGGATCTGTTAGACAATAAATTTGAAATAATATTCAATACACAAGTAAATCAAGATTCGGATGTTTTGCAGAGTTGTCTGAAGAGAGCTGGTACTACGGCGTTAAGAATATCAACAATTCTTACAATACTCCGCTTATTTGAGAAAGATCCAAGTGCAATTGAAAGAAAAGAATTTATATCGGGTAATGATGATGATCTGGAGACGGCACTTAAAATCATACAAATAAGTATAGAACATTCATCTTATTTGCTCTTTACTGAGTTACAATCAAATGATCTCAAAGCGAGTGAGGTGAAGATTCAAACCATACTCAACAATTTGCCTGGTCGATTCACTACAGCTGAGGCTTTGGGAGTAGGCTTTGAAGTGGGTTATTCTGAACGTTCAATTAAGAGAAAATTGAATGATCTAATTGACAAGAAAAAGATCATTAAAGTTGCGCACGGTGTTTATGAGAAAGTAGACGATAGGTCGCACCTGAAAATGGTAAGCTGATCTTACATCACTGGCACTTTGGCACTTAGGCACATTGGCATTTTGAAATTCAATCTCTTGGGTCATAAACGTGTCTTGTGTTAATGAAAAGAATTATAAAGAGGGCATAGGGGTGCAAACATGAGATTTTTCATGAAGCACAACTGTGCCTCTTTTTTGCTGAAAGAATTTTGAATGAGTTGTTTGAAAATATACTCGGCTTTTGGGCCTGAGATATTTTTACCCCCCCCCTATGGGACCCAAGATGTTTTGCCACGAATGGTGGGCCAGCTCAATCACGGGTACCATAATAGTTGTCTATGGAATAAGGAAACTGGAGTCCCAAAAGGGGACCCACCCTGAATCACACGATTTTCGTCAGATAAGTGGATTGCCTGAGAGTAGCCAGCTTATAATTTTCGGTATGCGTTTAAAGTAAATGAAGGGCGATTTTCTTGTCTTCTAATGATCATTATGTAAAGCTGGGCTATTTTTTGCTTTTTGTAAGGCCAGTGGAGGGCTTTCCCTTAATTGAGTATAGTAAATGAGAGCGAACACCTAAGCCTGTTCGGAACGCTGCCCTCTATTTAAAGGCTATGAAGGCACATTTCCTGCAACCGAATTTATTTAGGTTTGCATCTTGGAGTCGGATCAGCAGAATGGTAGTGATTGACCCTGACATAACTTAGAAAATATTTCAATCTATTAAAGAAAGAATCAAAAAAGACGGGCATCACTGAGTCCAGATTTGACTTTACGATTAGCCGCTTCGGGTAAAGCAATTGATGGGCTGCCATCCACTGATTAAATGGCGAAGAGTGAGCTCATGAAAAAGACTTACAATGTAATTACTTGTAGTTACAAGATGAGTTTCACCGACTTGTTCTTGGCCCTGGTTTGAGGGCGCCGGGTCTGTCAATCTTCGACACTACCACAAAACTCCTTAGTAAGGGGGGCATAATGGCTTGCCAGCTAAAAACGGGACTTATGTGTAATAAGGCTGCGAATTCATGCTTTACAAATACAGCAGAATAGCTCATGAATGTGTTGGATGGCGTCTGCGCCCTCTCTCAGTTGATAAGTGTTAAATACCACAACATTGGGTTGCCACATAGGGGGAGATATTTGCTCTATGAGCTGGAAGATGAGATTTCACCTGTAATTTGGCTCTACGCCTTATCCTTTACGATACTCTGTAAGCACGTCCCAACTCTTCATATCAATCAATTGATGTGGTTCATCCCGTCACGCTGGGATTGAAGCTGCCATCTCAGAATGGAATCGATACTGCGGGCGGCTTTCCACTGTTTATATCTTGGGAAATATTGACACCCCTCACAATGTAGCCCGTGAATCTGCAAGTCTGTATTGAGTGACCAATGTTTATGTCTTCTTCTTGGTAAATCTATTAATGAATAAACTATTAAGACTCACCATTTTTGTCATTCCTCTTCAGGAGTCGATGTCCTCTGATTCCGGGCGTGCTCTGCCAGTAGCTCCATCTCTTCTTGGGTGAACTCCTCTTCCGTCTGCTGATCCTTCGGTGTAGATGTTATCTTGTACGTATCCTTGGTCTTGTCCTGCGGAATCAGATGCTTCTTATAGTTCGGGCTCTGAGACATGATCTTCATTATTTCATTCACTACTGTACCTCGTGCATTGGTGTGGGTTGCATTCAGGATAGACCTGCCTCGATAATACATTGGGCGAGTGTGAACTGAATTTGAGGTCAATGTCAGTACACCGGCATACAAAGTCAATATGGAAGCCTGTTTCTAATGCTTCAATATCCATTCTAATCTTTGTCTCAACACATTCCTCGCTCCCTCAAAAGCCTTATCAAGATAGACTCTTTGGTTCCGTGATCCATCCATAAGCTCCCGGTTAATAATAGGCAGCTGCCAGGCACGGATTGTGATGTTTACATCCTCGGCAAACTGATCTTTAATTCGGAATTCTTTATGGCCCGATTGATAATTTTGAATTGTATCAGGATAGAACAGGGCAATCTCATCAATCTCAAATCGAACAGCATAGGATAACATCTGGTAGAGATCCGGTTGAGAAATTCCCTTTTTTGGATCTTCTTCATCTGAATATACAATCTTATACTTGGTGTCTGCGATGATCTTTCGTGCTTTCGTTTCCAGTATCAAATCCGGTTTCAGTTGAAAGGTTTTATCCTCATCCAGGTGGACGGCAGAGGCCTGCGATGTTGCCTTCACGCCATCCACTTCCTTCTCGATAAACCCGAAGATGAAGTCCTCAAACAGATACTCCATCGGCAGCAGGAAGGCGAACAGCTTCAGGTCGTTTTTGTAGTCGAAGGAGACCGCGTGGTCCAGGAAAAGCTGACAATAATCCCTCACTGTTTCGAACTCGGCAAAGGCAGGGTTAAACTGTATAGCTGCACACTCGTTTGATGTGGCTGTTGTATCAGTAACATCATCCAGTGTGAACAGAATTTCCCGGAGATACTTCTTACTCTCATCATTTTCAGTCTGGTTCATCAGAATGGTAGCGACATACTTGATGATCTGATTGAACCGATTGTCTAATACAAACGGATCAAATATACAGTTTACCTTATGCCAGCGGGCTCGCGAGAGGTTCTGAGTGATATAACGATCCACATCCAGCCGTCCACGTACGTACGACATCTCGCGCCGGGTCTCTTCGTACTGCTGATAGATGGAGTGCGTTAGCAGTTGCCGGGTGTACTTGGCAAACAGGTAGATCAATACCTCAAAGAAATCGCTCTTCTCAGTGTCGAGTGAGGTTTGATAGTTGGGGAATTTGATCTTCCGGCAGTAGCTCAGCCACCACAGGATGTGCTGCTGGATGGCGTTGATATTTCGTTGGGTAGTCTTATTTCCCACTTCAAAAAAGATCTTGGGCAGGAGGTTAATTTTCTGTCCCTCGTAGTGGATGACGCCAACATACTTGTTTGATTTTACCTCACCAGTCTTGTGGAGAAACTGCAGAAAGCGCTGGGCTTCCATCTTCTCATCTTCGTCATCCTTACCATAGTAGAAACCGGTTTTCTCCCGCTGCCTCCAGATATCATCGAGAAACATATCCAAGCCGTCAAACTCCTCGGAAAGCTCCTCCTTGTTTTTATATTCGAAGAGGTTAATCATGCCCGGCCCGTGATTTCAAGAGGCCAGGAATCTTCCTTGATAGAAAGCCCGGCATGCGTGAGTATATCTCTCACTTCTTTCTCATCATTCATAAAATATTCCAGCAGCAACGGAATGACCCTTCGATTCATCCGCTGTTTCAGAGTGACGTGATTCTTCATGAAATAGCTGTGACCAATCTGGAAGTCGTGGCCCTTAAGTTTCTTTATACGGTCGTTAATTTTCTGAAGAACATCTGAATCATGAATTTGCTCGCCATCGATCACATATTTGGGATACATCGCTTCAAACTCAAACCGGCGCCGGAGGGCAATGTCCAGTAGCGCAATCGATTTGTCAGCCGTGTTCATTGTGCCGATGATATACAGGTTCTCTGGCACGGAAAAGGACTCACCAGACGGAAGCCTCGCCGGTATATGCATCTCTCGACCGTAGCGTTTATCCGGCTCAATCAGGGTGATAAGCTCGCCAAACACGCGAGAGATGTTTGCCCGATTGATTTCATCGATGATGAGCACATAGTTTTTCCTCTCAACCGTTTCAGTCTCACCGGGCGATTTACCCATATCAAGTAGCTTATCCAAAAGAGGGGAGTAGTAAGATGAAAGCCCCTGAATTTCCAGAACGTCTTCAGCCTCATACATTCTTCTCAATGTACTGATACTCAGTGTATGAGATGAAACACCACTGGCCTTACGGAACTCGATAGAGCGATTTGTGACAGCAGTGATGTAATAAGAGACTCTTTTCATTTCAACTTCTATTTCTTGCACTTCGCCCTGCACAAGTGGATCGATAAAAGTGTTGAAAACGTCCTCAAACGACTTCTTCTTGGTTTGCGGGCGTTTAGATGCCTCATAGTTTTTTAGCGCTTTATCTGCCAGTTCTTTGAAGAGGCCATCTACACGGTCAAACGTCAGTTCTTTGTCGTTCTCCGTATCAGGCCGAAGCCCCTGAATAAAATCCTCGTAGCTGTAGTTCTGGTGAAAGGTGATAAACTCTATTGTCTCGCCTAACTGTTTATTGAAAATCTGTTTTGCTTCATTATAGTCTTCGATGACATCGCCTTCCACGATTTCAGCAGCTCTTTTGATTGTGGTGTAAGTTTTTCCTGTGCCAGGAGGTCCGTAAAAAATGGTGTTGAGTGGATAGTTAACTACTTGTTTTTTCTTCTGATCTGGCATCTTTTCACCTTTTAGTAGTTTTTCAAGTAAATCATCATCCAATGCAACTTTTGCAATCCAGGGGTTATGTTTGTCTGGATAAATAGATCTGTACTGAGATTTTGATTGACTCTCAATTCCTTTCTTGGCCAGTGATACAATTCCCTCGAAGAAATCTTTAACCTGGACATCATCAGCCTCCATATACACCCAGGTCATGTCACCCTCCTCAGGTGGTACCGCTTTATCACTGATTTCTAAGCTTGGATAATTCGTTTTCAACTCCTCTAAGTGTTCATTATCCACATAAAAACCCTGAATTACTTTCCCACTTTTTCTCTCAAGATGAGTTACATATCGGCTGCCAATTGTAAACTGTATATACTTTTTGATTGATGAAGCATACGTGATTTCATCATCATCGCTCAGATCGAACTCGATTAAAACATGCCTCACAGTTGCAAAGAACTTCCGGACAGCCTGCTCATTATCTATTTTAGATACGACTTTGACTAACTTATTCCACATAGCATCACCGGCGCCTTCAGCCAATTCAACCAGAGCCTCATACTCCTCTTGGGTTGCTGAAAAGTTCGTGCCCTGGTTTCCAACATTTAATCCAGTCAGTTTTTCATAGCTGTTTATTTGCTCTTTTGTGATTGGATCTTCTGCAAGATTATGGGTGATTCGAAGTTTTACCTGATCAAAAGGCTCACCATCAGCGGCATCGCCATAGTAGGGCACTTCTGCTTCGTTTACCGAATCTTCGTGTACATCAGATTCTACTTCTGCAAGAGCATAGCAACCACTCTGGTCTCCGGTCACCCACAGTATCACTTTATCTCCGGGAGTGATTTTTGCTTTATGGGCATTCACTCTCCAGCTCGTTAGTGCTTCATCCTTGAGCGCCTGTTCTACATCAAATACCTTGGGATTTCCCTGAAACACCCAGTAATTCGATGTACCAATCGTCCTCATATTAATCCAGAGAACATCCTGAAATACCAGCCATTGCTGTTCTCCCTGGTAACATTCTTCTGTAAGCTGATCTTCAATCATATCGATCACATCACCATCCGATTCAATTACCGGAACCAGGTCTTCGGCAAGCTCCAGGTAGTGGAATAGCTTTTCACCGGCAGGTTTGGCATCCTGATCATCAAATAAAGAAATCAGATACTGATAGGTCTCATTCTTATAGAGCGGGTACTTATCCGGATAACGCATTGTCAAATAGTAGGAGATCGTGCGTTCATCCTGCTGATGGTTTAGCTGCTTGCCGTGCGTCTCAATTACTTTCGGCAGCAGCTCTTCAGATACTTCTACAAATTTCTGATACCGCTCCTGTAAAGGCTTTGATTCATCATACAAGGCTTTGAACATTTCACGAACTTCTTCGGGAAAGTACATTACAGCCTTTCGGATAAACCCTATTGAATTCTGATAAACAAGGTTTGCCGCTTTAGATGTGGCAGCATTAAAATTCTCCGTGAAGTCATCAGCCTCAGTATCAAATGTCTGTAGAAAATGTTGGATGGCCTCCCATTTATAACGCTCCTCCTCTATGCCCTCATCTTTTAAAAACTGCTTGTACCGATCTAACAATTCCTGAAAGATCTGATACTTCTTATCCAACCTTTTCTGCTCCTCAAGCCAAACCCAGGCTTTATAGGAGATCTCGTAAAAAGGTTGGTCCGTCTTCTTTTTAATTTTATTCAGTATATCAAGATACTCCTGCCAGGTTGAGAAATTTGGGTCAACCCCCAGCACCTGTTTTAAGTAAGGCTTGGTAGGCCCATCGATAGGAAAGTAATTTTCTGGATCGATGTAGAATAGAGCCTCAGTAATTTTGACAGGTCCGACACCATACTGATTCAAGATACTCTCAAACTGTTCATCGGTAATTGAATCGTCAAGTGCGCTGTAGAAAAACTGCCACAGATTTTCAATCTCATTATTGTTCCGCCCATCCTTGAAAGGAAACATCATCACTTTCTGAGCCTGAGCAGATGGGATGCCAAGCTCATCCTCCGGATAATGTAAATCCAGCTCAGATGCTATATTCTGAAGGATCTGAAGCCTTTTATCGGGACCGTACTTGTAGATAAAGCAGAAGAACGAGAACGGGTCAATTTCCTCAAGATCAAATCGATTCCCTTTCGGCTCTTCATCGACTAAGCCAGCAGTCACACCGGCTTGTCTCAATAGATCTACTAATTCCTTTTGCTTGTCCTCCTTATCCTGGAGGTATTCTGCTAAATCTTTGTGTGTCTGTACCCAGCTGAACTTCGAATCCATCTTAGAATAATTTTAATTCCTCTATTTTTGATTCAATAAACATCTTTTCAATGTCTAACTCATCAATCTTCAATACTTTTTCACGAAATTTTCTATAATTATAGTGAAACGAGTTGTAGTTAAGTTCAAAGGTTAATTTGGTTAATAAAGAAACCATATGATTAGCACTCTCCTCATTCATTTTATTATAGATTTTTTTCATCATACGGTAATCGCAATTACTCAAAAACTCTTTATTTACATACTCATTTTTTAATAAGCTTCGATTTTTCTTATTTAAGACTTCAAAATCTGCCGCCAATAACCTTCTCAAGATGCTAACTCTTTTTGGACTTTCTTGATATTTTTCAAAGTATAGTGCAACTGCTTCATTTAGAGTCTTCTTATCTTTTATATTTTCATCCTCCAGTAATTCAAAAATTTCAAATGCCCAATATTCATTAAATTTTTCACGGTTTTCGAACGTATCGACTTTTGAAGAATTAATGTTTAGGCCAATCTTGTGAAGTTCTTTTGAAGCATAAAAGATCAATGACAGAGCTTCTTTTTTAGAAGGACAAAACAATATCATGTCGTCTGAGTACCGCAAATACTTTGATTTTTTCTTTCTACATGATTTATACATTTCATTATCGAAAACCCTTAGATAAAAGTTGGCTAAAATACGTGAGCAATCCTGTATTTCATCCTGAGGAATACCTACAGTTTTTGGAAAATATCCTTCTAAAGGCTTATTCCATTGTCTTAAAAAGTGAAATAAAAGTGACACATCTTCATAGTGATCTGCTCCCGTAGTAGCCGTTCGAATTTTTTCCTCGAGCAAATTTAAATTAATGCAATCGTAGAAATTGGCTATATCAAATTTTAATGCGTAACCAAAATCTGTTTGATTTGCATAATCATAAGCTAATTTTTGAAATTGCTGCCAATGTCTACGCCAGGCTAATGGATTATATGAAGTATCAGAACCATAAGGTGCACTATTAAGATATTGTGATTCAAGTTCTGTTATCTCATCCTTCTCGCCGTCTCTTAAACCGTTACTTAATGTCCAGCCACCAAAGGTGCCTGGAATACGATCCTCAGTTTCTGCAATAAACGGTTCCAGTGCTTTGACACAATAAAAGTAAACTACATAGTCTTGAATTTCGAAGGTAGGAACTATGCGAGATACAAGATTATGTTTGTCGAATACTATATACTCTCGTGGTGATTTCGGCTGGTAGTTTTTTTCTTGAAGATTTTCGTAAAAATCCTTCAAAAATTTCTTCTTTGCTTTTCCTTTAGGTATTTCCTCGAATGGAACAATGGTTTCTTTTAACTTTCTCCAAAATCTACTTTGAAAGATCTCAATGAATTCATCGAAAGATTTCATGCTTATTAACCCTCCAAAACCTCACCTACCAATCCTTTAACCAACCGCTCATTCACGGCTTGACGTTGCTCCAGTTGAACTTTGAACTGGTCGCAGATGACAAAGAGCTCTTCGATGCGCTGGACGATGCGGTGTTGTTCTTCAAGTGGTGGAAGAGAAACCATATAACCTTCCTTTAAATGTGAAATATATATGGCTTGTTGGGCCGTATGGCTTGATGTGTTAATTAAAGATTTGAAACCATAACTGGTATTGAAAAAATAATACAAATATTTGCTTGAGGTATCTGAATGTGGTTTAAAAAGTAAAACACTACCCATCAAACAAAATGGGGTATTAAGTTTATTTAAAACTGTTCTCCCGACTCCACCACCTCTTGAAACAATAAGTATATCACCATTCTCTGGATTACATTTACTTAAAAATTTTACTGCATCTTCATCTGCTACGAATTTATAGTCCTTAAGAATTACTTTGTTTTCTCCAATGTGTTTCGCAGAAAGCATAGGAACTCCTTTATCCGTGTATTCTGGGCTGATATGTTCCCCATCCGTAATAACTGAATTGATTTTAGCTAATCTCACCCACTCCCAACTCTCCGGTATCTCAAACGGTATCTCATCTTCTTTAACCGGTGGCAAATTCTTCGGCTTACGAATTTCGCCTTCCTCATACAGCCGTTGCTTTTCCGCTTCGATTTTTTTGAGGAGCTCGGAAGCGGGTTCGCCGTTGGGATCTTGGTGGACAAGCCTCCCACGGACGGCTTCATTCAGGATGTTCTTTTTGAGGTCATCGATAGCCTCGGGGGTGTGGTAGAGGGTGTCGAAGTTGGAGGTGATGAAGGTCCAGGCGGATTGGGAGGCGTCGGCATCCGGAGCTTGCTGCACCTCGGCATTGACGGCCAGCTGCAGCTTCTCATCCAATTTGGTTTGCCGGTTTAATTTTTTGTCTAATTCATCCACTTCCGCAAACAGGGATTCTATTTTTTGTACGATGCGGTGTTGTTCGGAGGGTGGGGGGAGAGGTAATAAAGTTTTCTCCCAATTTCCTTTATTTAAAATAACAATTGTAGTTGAGGTAGCTCGATCTAAGTATTGACTCTGTATTAAATTACTTGTCAAAACATAGTAGATGTATTTAAAGTCTATACCTGTATAAGGTGTAACAGCATTAATTTGTTGATTACAGGATATATTCTTTGTAGTAAATCCTGTCTTACCAAGTGTACCAATGCAAACGACAAGTACTGACTTTTCTTTGATTAGTCTAGCTTTACCATTATCAACGGCAAAAGCTGAAACACCTTCAGAATTATAATCTATCTCACCAGATTCAATGTTAGCAGGTTTGATGAATTTGTAATCTTCACCCCAGTATTTTTTTTCTGATTTCTTTGGTGTAGTCCCTGTTTGAGTTATCCCAGAGTCACCAACTTTAATCCATTTCCAATTTGCAGGGACTTCAAATGGAGAATCCTCTTCTGAAATTTCTTTAAACTTTTTTGGCTTCCGAATCTCACCTTCTTCATAAAGTCGCTTTTTCTCCGCTTCAATCTTCTTCAGCAATTCCGAAGCCGGTTCATCATTGGGATCTTGAGATACCAGTTTGCCACGAACGGCCAGTCCCAGGATAAGGGAGCGGAGTTCAGTGAGTCCTTCAGCGGTATCTAAGACAACATTAAATTCGTCCAGTAGATCAGATAAAGTCACGCTAAGGTCTCCTTGAGTTCATTAAGTAGGGAATGACTCAGCTTTTGAATCTCATCGTTCAGGTTGTTTCGTTTGGCCAGTAATGCCTCCACATCATAGGTCTGATTTTCCTCAGAGTTCGGGTTCTTGATATCAAGGTTGTAACCCCGCTTCTCGATCTCCTCGAACGTTACTTTCCAGGCCTGATCAGTTTCGGTGCGGTCGTCCCACCACTCCTTTTCCACATCAAATTCCTCAATACGGATGGGCTTGGTCTTGGAGTAGCTCTTGTAGCCTTCGGGATAGGTGTGCTCAAAATACCACACCTCATCTGTGGAGCCGCCTTTCTCGAAAAACAGCAGGTTGGTGTTGATGCTGGTGTAGGGCGCAAACACGCCTTTGGGCAGGCGAACAATGGTATGCAGGTTATTCTCCTTCAGCAACCGCTCTTTGATGCGGGTTTTCACGCCTTCCCCAAACAGAAATCCATCGGGAAGGACCAGGGCGCACCGGCCGCCTTCTTTCAGCAAGCGCATGATGAGCACCAAAAACAGGTCGGCCGTTTCCCGCGTCTGAAACTGCGCCGGAAAGTTCTTCTCAATGCCGTCCTCTTCCTGCCCACCAAACGGAGGGTTAGTCAGCACCACATCCACGCGGTCTTTGGCTTTGTACTCGTTGTAGGGCTTATCCAGCGTATTGCCGTGGCGCACATTAGGTACATCTACGCTATGCAGAATAAGGTTGGTGGTACAGAGCATGTGGGGCATTGCCTTCTTCTCTACACCCGAGATGTTCTCCTGAAATGCTTTGATGTCTTCCACAGACGTGGCCTGCTCTTTCATGTGCTCGATGGCATCCACCAGAAAACCACCTGTACCACAAGCGGGATCAAATACCGTTTCACCGATCTGTGGATCGATCATCTGAGTCATGAACTTGGTGACGGCCCGAGGCGTGTAGAACTCACCGGCATTACCGGCGCTTTGCAAATCCTTCAGAATCTTCTCGTAAATATCATTGAACTGGTGCCGATCATCCTTCCGGTTAAAATTGATTTCATTTAGTTTGTTTACCACCTGCCGAAGCAGCGTACCAGACTTCATGTAATTGTAGGAGTCCTCAAAAATGGACTGCACCACAAACGCCAGCTTTGGGCTTTGCTCATCCAGCTCCATCTCTTTCAGCGACTTAAAGAGGTCATCGATGAAATCGAGAAGAGCTTCACCGGTGATGCCTTCCTCATCGGCCGCCCAGTTGCGCCACCGAAACTTCTCAGGTATCGGAGACTCATAGTCGCCCATCAGCTCCTGTTCCGCTTCATAGTCGTCAAAAATCTTAAGAAACAGCATCCAGCCAAGCTGAGAAATTCGCTGCGCATCGCCATCAACTCCGGCGTCTTTCCGCATGATGTCTTGGATGGATTTAATGGTGTTGGATATAGACATATAGTTCCTATTAATCAGAATTAGAAGAGATAATGGCTGGCTTATAAAAAATGTTGATCATTCTTTATTCAACTTTAATTACTCCATTCCTAATATTTTCCTCTGTGATGGGAGTCTTCCCTATCTCGAAAGTTTCGTCCCTATTTTTTCTTATAGTAAAAATTTGGACAGACAGTAGATCGATATCATCATGAATGAAAAATTCTTCTGAGCCAACATAGTCTAAATAGGTCCCCAATTGGATAAAATGGTAAGAATTTTCAGCTGATGAATTGTCTATCGTCGCTGAATTTCTAAGTACTCTGTAGCCTGGAGTACTATCTTCGACTTTAACTTTTGAAAAATAATACCTGTTAGTCATTACATTTTTTTCAATGTCTAATTCACTTTCGAATATTGAATCATCTTTAATCCAACGCACTACTAACTTATCATTTTCGTAAAAAGAAGGATAAACTAAGTGAGTAATTATATTTGAGTTTGCAGGGATTATCTTGCAACCATTTAATAAAACAGTATGGAGTCGCTCATATTGAGTTGACCCAGCTGAATAATCTTCAAGCAGTTCATTTGTAGGAATATTTGAATAGGAAGTTGCGCCACTTGTTATAATAAACTGATCCTCACAAACTCTTTTTAAGCGATTAGATTTGTTTTGAATATCTAATTCAACAATAGTCTGATAGCGTCCGTCTCTGCTAAATGGATTATTTTCATTTATAGCGTAATCAGATTCGATTTGAATTTCGGGATCTGTAAAAATAAATGATCCACCTCTGGCATCGCTTTCGGTTTCAATTATTTCTAATATTGCCCGAATGTCGTTATATGAAATGCCTTCTCTATCCAAAATACCCAGTAATTCGTCAAATTCATTTCCTAAACTATTTACCGTCTCGGTAGATACTCTATTTATTGATGACGCTACGGATCTGTGTTCACCTCCAACGTAATTTCCAAAGATTGAAGAGTAATCAAATTTACGAGTATCTATTGGTTTAAGAGAGATTGAGATTTCGTTGGAATCATCATTAATAACACTTTCATTTTGAATAGTTATTTCGTTGATAATGTTTGAGACTACTACCTTGTCATCATTAGTCTGAATTTCATCAACTTGAGATTCAGCAACTTGATTAGTGGTAGAACAACTAAGTAGAGTTAAAAATGATGCGATTGAAAAGAGATACTTCTTCATGATGGACGTTTAATTAGTGTTTTAAAGAAATCAATAATTGATGAGTGCTTCGGATGGAAAAAGTTATCAGCTTGCTAAATACAATTCGTTCTCAATTTTATGAATTGCATTAAGATATTCATCCCGTCCACCAAACTCCTGCACAATTTCCATTGGTGAGCCAAGTTTGTTGAACGGATCAAGCCGGAGTACTTTCATATCCTCCAGGTTTTCAAGGCCTTCATCTTCATACTTATCCAGAAGGGCCTGAAGCACTTGTTTTGCAGTGCCAGAGTACTTACCAAAGTAGTTTCGCTTTTTCACGCTTTCTGCACGTTCTTTCCGGGTGAGGGGTGGCTGGTCGAAGGCTACATGACAGATCAAATCAAACGGATCAAGGTCTTTGTCTACCATCTTTTGAAGTTCTTTGAAGACGACGCCATTCTGTTCCAACTCTTCAACAATGGCCTGCTTCTTCTCGGAATCTTTCCAGTGGCGAAGGAAGTCATCCAGCGAGGAGTAGCGTTCGTTAATCTGTTTTCGGGAGAAATCTTTCAGGGATTCGGTCACCAGCTTTCCATCGTCTCCATAATACTGAATACGCTGATTGAACAGCTTCACTTCTACATTGTCAACATAAAAGCGCTTGACCTTATCCTCTTCGATTTCGCCACCATCGTCATCCCATTCAACACCCTCTTCCTCAACAGCGCCGGTCTCTTGATCTACTTCGATCTCGTCCTCTGGTACCGGCGTGTCATCCGGACCAAAGTGGGTGGCCTGCTCTGGTACTCCGTCAAAGTCAGGATCGGCAAAGTGGCGGGTTACATTGCGGAAATCCATAATGGTAAAATACATCTTACCATAGTCTTCACTGATCCGAGTGCCTCGGCCGATGATTTGCTTGAACTCTGTCATTGATCCAATGTTGGCATCCAGCACGATAAACTTACAGGTAGGAATGTCAACTCCGGTGGTCAGCAGTTTTGAAGTGGTGGCTATGACAGGGTAGGATTGCTCTTCATCCATAAAATTATCAAGCTGCATCTTACCGGCTTTCTCATCGCCAGTGATACGCATCACATATCGAGAGTCTTTTGCAACCAGATCCGCATTCAAGTTTATCAGTGCTTGACGCATCCGTTCTGCGTGATCAATATCGATGCAAAATACGATCGTCTTTGAATATCGGTCGGTCTCTTTCAAGAACTCAGTAACCTTGCGAGCCACGAGCTTAGTACGTTTCTCAAGGATGAGATTGCGGTCATAGTCTTTTTGGTTGTATTCACGGTCCGGAATTATATTGCCGTGCTTATCAGTAAAGCCATCCACGGGACGCCAGCCCTCAGCGTCTTTATCAATTGTAAAGCGAACCACTTTATAAGGGGCCAGGAAGCCATCCTCAATTCCTTGTTTTAGAGAGTAGGTATAAACCGGCTCACCGAAATAGTCAATGTTGGAAACGGTAGTCGTCTCCTTAGGTGTAGCTGTGAGGCCAATGTGGGTAGCACTATCAAAATACTCTAACACCCGGCGCCAGGCAGAATCAGCTGCAGCACTTCCTCGATGGCACTCATCAATGATAATCAGGTCAAAAAAGTCCCGTGAGTACTCTTTAAAGACGTCGGCATAGTCTTCATTGCCGGTGACCGCCTGATAGAGTGCAAAATAGATCTGGTGTGCCTTGCTAACTTTGCCCCGCTGAATCTTGTGGACGACATCCTTCATTGATCCGAAGTACTTTCGGATGGGATCATCTACCAGGATATTGCGGTCGGCCAGGAACAAGATTCGTTTATTTTCACCGGATTTCCATATTCGCCAGATAATCTGGAAGGCTGTGAGTGTTTTACCGGTCCCGGTCGCCATCACAAGCAGGATTCTGTCAAGACCTTTGGCAATCGCTTCAATTGTTCGATTTACCGCAATTTCCTGGTAGTACCGGAGCGACCTGCCTTGCTTATCAAAATGGTGTGGCTGTTTGACGAGCTTCTCCTCTTCATTCGTAAAGCCCTTAAATTCAGAGTATCGACGCCATAGATCATCGGGGGATGGGAACTGGTCAAGAGTCAGTTCGCGGACAACCTCACCTTCATGTTTGGTACGATCATGTTCGATAAAGCCGTCCCCATTAGAACTATAAACGAACGGAATGTCAAGAATGTCGCCATAATCCAGGCCTTGTTGTAATCCGGCGCCTACAGCGTGCGAATTATCCTTAGCCTCAATAACGGCCAGTGGAATGCCACGCTTGTAGTAGAGAATGTAATCTGCTTTTTTCCCCTTGTCCCGCTTGGCAACAGAGCCGCGAACCCGAATCCGCCCATCGGTAAAATACTTCTCTTCACGTATTTGCTTCTGAATATCCCATCCAGCATCCACCAGAGCCGGTGTAATGTATTTGGTCCGAATATCTGCCTCTGTTAGCCCCGATTTCTTCATGTAAAAGCTCGTTCAAGTAGTTCTCTGATGGCTAAGATACAAGAAGTTAGGAGAAATGGAAGGGGTTTTTTAATGGGTGTGACTTCGGGTAATCAACTTATATAGCAAGAATTCAATTGTATCACTGATCAATCGAATTCAAAACAGTTTCTATGATAAGCCAAATTCGCTTTATTAATATCATGATCATGATGCATCAGTAACTCTTTATTTTCAACTCCTATAAGCTTGAAGTCATCCGATATTGAGAAAGCACCTCTATCTAACATTACATGATGATTTGGACAAAGACATAGCAGATTATCTAAACTGTCTTCACCATTATGCGGTTCCCCTAAAGGTCTGATATGTGCTCCTTCAGAGTAGAAACCATTCTTAGTTGGAATTTTAGTACCGCAAATTTGGCATGCGTTATCATATAGTGATTTAATCTCTTGTGTTAATCTCGTATTGCGAATGATACGATCAACAGTAGTTTGACTCCTTCTTGTCCCTCCGCCATCACTGCTGAAATCTATCTCAATCTGTTCTGAAGTTTCGTCTGGCGCATTTTCTCCAATATAAACTAAGTGGAATCTACATATTTGATAGCCACTTTTTCCCTCTTCTCTCCACGCATCTACTACTTTGTAAAGGCCAGCATAGGTATATCCTCTATTTGGAGAATAACTTGAGTGATGTTCGTGACCACTGATTACTCTTATTGGTAAGCCTTCATTCATGCTCTTAAGGATTCCAGAGTTCCCAGTGTTTTCCCAGGATTGGTCTGCTACTTGTTTACCAGTATCCGTATCATTGCCTCCGGCGCCAGTATAAATTATCTCAGTGCCCAAGTCTTTATCGTCTTCATAGCCTCCAGAGAGTACAATAGCAGAAGCTCCCTCAGTACCATTCCATTGCCGTCAATGCCTCTTCCCCAGTTTCTATGAAAGCTGGTAGGCATCATTTCTTTTCGCCCTTCAAACCAGAGATCTTCCTCTATTCCGTCGATTTCACCGAACTTAATTGGTCTTGGCATGATAGAAACTTATTTGTAGTAGCGTTCAAATGTAATTCCTACGCACAGAGTAGGAATCATAGACACCCGTGATGGAAAGCCAATTATTTATTTGAAAAGCTACAATTATTGGTAGTTAAATTGAATAGTTACTGTAAGGTTATCGCCCTTTTTAGATCATACTTGAAAAGTAAACGAATATCTGAGTTATGGAGAGACTTATTTGAGAGTATATAACTGGAACCATATCAGATCAGGATATAGACGAACTGTTCGTTTATTTCCTGGCAAACCCAGAGGTATTTAAAATTGTAGATAGAATAAGTCAATCAACTATTGAGTATTTAGGAAATAAGCACTAAAAGATTAGCAATTTTTTGATTACCCCAATCAGGTGATGGTAAATTTTAACACTAAGAATAGAAATGTTTGTTAGCTTAAAAAAGATGATAAAAGTTTGATGGTGTCATACTTCTTAATTATTTCTCCATTTATAAAGCCCCTATAATTTTGTAATCTGTTCTTGTTTAATCGGTCCCATCTTTGAAAACTAAATTATGAGTAAAAAAAGAATTCTTGAAGGAATCGCAATTGCAATAGTTGCTTTTCTATTTACAACCATTGTCAATTTTTCAATCGATTATCTAAATAGGTTTAAGGGGGAAATAACAAAAGGCGCTATAGTCCGAATTGATAATTCAAATTTTTATACACTTGAAATTATAAATAATTCAGATATATCATTGAATGGAATTAGGATATCTGTGCCTGAAGGTTTCAATACCGATCAAATCAAATCTAACTTTGCATTAGATTTTGAATTAGAAGCCAATGAATTCTCGGGGAATAGTAAACTTATTATTTCTGGGATAGAACCAGAGTCAAAGTATTTTGCTCTACTTCCCTACTATTCTAACTCATCATATTACAAGGTACTCAACAATCAAGAATTAGGACTTGTAGTAAAAGATTTTAATTCATTAAGAAGTCCGAGTCTTGAAATCATAAAAGATGTAGCTATAGATGCTCTGTTCTACTCAATTGTTGTTTTTGTTTTTTTTGTATTTATATCAAGAGAATTTGATAAGCGAAAAGTGAAAATGTCTGAATCATTGAAGAATTTAGAAAAAATCCAAGGAGAGAGTGAACGTATTATGCAAAGTGTAGATAAATTGAGCAATAGGCATAGAAAAATTAAAACTCTTCTAATGGCAAGAATCTCTGATTACTCTAAGGAGTTAGAGTTTTGGAGAAATACAATCAAAAGTCTATTGATCTCTAAATATGATAAATCCGAGGATAGTGTAGATGATTTATTAAGAGAAATAAGTAGGTCGTTAAATACGCAACGAACTTTGGCATTTGATAAATTCGATTTTGATGAAATTGAGGTTATGCTAAAATTATTGAAAAACGATGAAAATGGTAATGATGATTAATTCTTAGCAATTATTCTATTGATCTGAGAGTCAGTCACTTTTTACAATTCAATTGCCAAAAAAATTGAGAGTTGTAAAGGTTAGAATATTGTTCAATAACTTAAGTCAAGAGGTGCAAAATAGTTCTAATAATTATTAAGAAGTATTGTACCATTACATTGGATTTATATCGGTAAAGTGCTAACGTTTCAGGGCCGTGAGGCATTAACACTGAAACTAAGAATCCCGCAACATTTTGTATAACTGGCTTACCCATTGCTACCCGATTGCTATATAGCAGCTGAGTCGAATACGAAAATCGGCGTTTAATGAAATTCTTGAGGTACCTTAGTTTTATCGTCCAGGCATGAAGAGGCTCATTTATTTCACCGGTTCGCGGTAAATAAGATTTTTGTTGGATAATAGAACAAATTGGAAATTTGTCAAAAAGAATAAATCGTAGTGCATAGAATTAGTTCACCATAGCGATATACACATTCTTTGGCAGTGAGTGGAACTTCTCATACCGCGCCTCCTCCAGAACATACATCACACCATTGGCTTTGTAATCGTCTGGACCAATAGTTAGCCGTCCAGTGGTCTGCTCTTAGAGCTCCTCGTGCACCGGCACAAAACGGCTCCAGGCATACCGCAAAAAGATGAGTCCGAGTACTGGGTTCGAATATTCGTAAGAGCTTAGAGAGGAGTTGGCCCGCAGATTATCAGCGGCCGTCCACAGGAATTGTTCGAGATGCTTGGTGTCGTTAGCCATACAAAAGCATCTGTTTGATGAAAGGTTACGTAGTTTTTGGTGCTTTAAAATAGCAGAAAGTTTGAAAAAGGGAAGGGTTATTAATAGGTTCGCTGTATATGAAACAAATATTTCGAAAAAACTCACTCCATTAGCGTTTTCAGACTTGTAAAGTATGAAATAAGTCAGCTGATCTTATTAGCTTTAGGGGATTAGATAAATACTTCTATGTGACATAAAATTAATTGAGAGTGCCCAAGTTAAGTGATTTAGAATAATGAGTATCACTGAGTCCTTTTGAATTTTCATTATTAATAGTCTCATGAGTATGATGAAACAAGTTTACATAGCTCTACTTTGTTTCTTAGTGGGTTGTATGAGTATTCCTGATCATTACGATACATCTTCTACCGCAGATGGTTTTGATTTAATGAGACCAGAAGGTGTACCTGAGAAAATGCCTTCATGTTCTTATTCCGAACTACAGGGAGAGGAGATAATCTTAGCTACGAAGTCAGAGGTGAAGCAAGAATCATACTATTCTGACTCATCTATTTCACCAGCCGAAATAGGCTATTTTTCTATAAAGGTGGAACCTTCTCTAACTGCGGATCACATATCTTATCGAAGTTATAGAAATAAAGAGGGGAAAATCGTTACTGAAGTAGGTGCTCAGGAAAAGTCCAATTATCCACTCTCCGATAATTATCACAAGATTATACTATCCAATTGTGACATAGTTTATATCAACACAGGTTTAGCAGGAGTTGATTATGTTAGGAAGACTATCTACAGTGAAGCGAAAAGTATGATTGAGAAAGAGATTTGGGTAGATAGAAGAAGGAGATTTAGAAATATTCAAGAATCATATCAGAAGAATGCCAAATTGGAGCACTTGGAAAAGGTAAATATATCTGACATTATGCTTGCAAGTTATGTGGACAATTCAAATTCTTCGTCAGGGATTAATATCATATCACCACTTATGCTTGAGGTTGAAACGGAGGGCAATGAAGAAGCTCTAATTCCGTATAACACCGATTACTATTTTCAGAATGACCCGTTAGATCCTGAATGGAGCAATTCAATCGTTTCAGCAATCAAGAACCAAGATTATCGAATTGGTATGTCTCAACGTCAAGTAATGCTGGCTGTAGGCAGACCATCTGATATAAACCGAGACGTTGGAGATTGGGGCGTGCACGAGCAGTGGGTCTATAGTGAAGGGGTCAAAGATTTTTATCTTTACTTTGAGAACGGCGAGTTGAAAAGTTATCAAGAATGATTTTTATTTGTTTCCGTCTCTCTCTATTTCAAAAATTAAGGTTGATTAAATCAGCTTCAGCAGTTTCAATCCTTAGGAGGTATGATTTTTAAATCCAATAATCCTCTCTAATTCCTTCACCAAAATGGATATCTCTTTTTGCTCTAACCTTTAGAAATTTCTGTAAACCAGGATAAAGACCATTCTCTCTCTCTTCCTTGCTATATTCCAGAGTGAATGTGGTCCATTCAAAAGCCATATCTGGACCACTCGTAACCAATAATTTCCCCTCCTCTTCTCGAAAAGTTGGATGTATTGTATCACGGATTTTTTCGCATAAAAAATTTCCTGCCCTAGTTAATTCTAATGTAAGATCTTCAACTAAATCAACATGATAATTGAACTTGTCCAGCTGGTCTTCGTAAATTTTTGGATCATATCTATCAATCTTGTAGAATTTGCGAGTCCATAATTCGCCATTTCTTTCTTCTTTATATTTATCAAATACCTTAGTTAAACTATTGAGGACATTTTTGAAATTGTAAATTGCCGATTCTAGTTCTGGATATTTCCTTGGCCAATACCTATTTACAATGTATTCTGGAATTTTTTGGAGGGATTCATATTGTTTTTTATTTATACTTGGTTGTCCACTACTTAACAAATAGGAAGTCCAATTATTCCAACCATTAAAATCCGCCATTTTTATTATTTCATCTAAATAATTTGAATACTTAAGATCAATTTTTACATCATTTAGTCCAAATTCCAAATTCGCCTTAACCCATTTTTCATGTTTTCTCTTCATTTCTAGAAGAGCTTCAACAGTGTATTTTTTGACTTGGTCGTCAATTTCTTTGTGATGATTTCTACACAATAGTATCAGATTAGAATATTCATCCCTTTCTGCTTGAGATAAATCATGATTTCCCCTTGGTCCATTTTCCTTTCTTGCTACAATATGAGCCTCTTCCCCTATTATTGAATCATCATCTGTAATGGTTTCATCAATGACAAGCTCATTTTTACAACCTTCGTACGCACAACGGTTTCCTGACTTGGCCCATAAGATTTTGTGAGTCCTTAAATCAATGCTCATGTATTTACCTGGTTTATGTAATTAAGAAATCAACCTTGAATCTCGAAGTACGAGGAATTGCGCAAAGCCCCACTTAATAGTATTTCATCTTCATATACTGGGAAAAGAGATATATGTGAATTTCATATTTTTATAATTAAAGTACTTAGCAAGATGACGATCTTGTCTACTATGAGATAGGGAGCCATAACTTAATAAACAGCTAAATTTTCAAAACAAACAACTCCAGAAACTAACATTACAGTCGGATCTATAATTTGTATAAAATTGTAGTCCCCAAAATATGAGTTAAATATAGCTTTTAGTAAGTTCATCTCATTTTTCTCTTTAATCTAATAATATCCCATCCCAGCCACCGAATGCCTAACACCACCCCGAGGGTCATCCATATCTCCTTCATATCTAGGAATGACGTGACAATGAAAATGCATCACTGTTTGGCCAGCCACTTCACCGCAGTTCATTCCTATATTATATCCGTCGGGATTGTGATTACTCTCAATTAACTCCTTGGCTTTGATTATGACTTCAGACAACTCAGCCCTTTCAACTTTATCCAATGAGAAGTAATCTTCCTTCTCTATTCTCGATACAATTAGCAAGTGACCTGGTGAGACCGGATATTTATCCTCAATTATATAGAAATGGTCGGCCTCAAACAGAATCTGATCTTTAGGTATGGCGGAAAAAACACACATCAGAAACTACCCGGTAGTTCTATTTCTGGTTTCCAGGTGTGGATTGACTGGCTGAGCGCAAGATTGAATTGAGCTTCTAAAAATTTTTTTCTCTTCTCTTTAGTTTTTCCGGTTTGGTTAATAATCGTTTCCGCAAGAGGATGTTTACTATCTATGTAATACTCATTTCGATTATATAATCTCTTCAAGAATTTAATATCAGGAATTATGGCCTTTTTATCGTGCCTGTTCAGTGATTTGTCAGCCAGAACCAAATTCCATACACCATCCAAATTAGCTTCACTCTCAAAGTGCAATCCTTTATTAACATGAGGCAAGAAGTGGTCAACATCACAGAGATTATCAGAGTCGGGATTTACTGAAATATCTCGAAAACTGTAGAAGCACTTACCCTTTTGGTAGCCATTCAATGCGCCTCTAACCGAGGTGATGTTAATTCTTCTTAAAAGCTCATTTTCTATAAAGAAGTAAGATAAGTCCTCATCATACTTCACTTCGAGAAGGCGTGGATTAATGTTCAAATTCCAGGCTGTTTCAACTAAGCTCCAGCGAGCTTCTACTTCAGAATCAAAATTTTGGATGTGATAGGACTCTTTCAGCTTCAATAAATTATCAGTTATAACGATATCTTTTTTTCCTCGCGAGTAATCTTTCTCGTAAAGTGGATCTGGTATGTTGCCTCCATTCACGTTTTGAAATGCATCTACCACGTTTACGAAGCCAAGCCTTTCAGTAGACTCCAGTAGCTGCTCTTTGGATACCTCACCCGCAATATGCTGTCTGCAGGTATCTAAGAATTTACTTGAGGACGCGCTTCCTTGTTTATCATTCTCTTTGAGATGCTCAATGATGTTTTGAGAAAATGGTTCTGCCAGATCAGATAAACTAATTCTTGTTGTTTCATGATCTACTAATTCCAGTAAACTTTTCGCAAAGGCAAACTTATAGGTAGCTGAGTTTTTACCAAATAATATGATAGCCCTCCACTGGGACTCTAAGCTCGGGTCGTTTACCTGAAAATTGATCATAATTGATGAATTGGATCTTATGCTTACTCTGGAAAATGTAATAGAACAAGATTTGCCGGGCAAATAAACTTTTAAGCTTCAACCTATACAAAAAAATCTGTAAGGCCTCGCACTATATTAGATCATACTATAAAGAGAAACTCAATATAATACGATGGAGCGACTAATCTGGGAATACATAAACGGAGACTTGCCTGAACAGGATTTAGACCTGCTATTTATACATTTCCTGGCCAATCCTGAGATATTTCATTCGGTGGAGCTAGTTCTTGAATTATTTGGTGAGCAGCCAGTGAGAATTCAACTGAATTGAAGTTTCACGCTGAATAATCTTTTACCAGGTGATGAGCTAAGTATATGATCGGCGGTACGGCAGCCTGACCATTTTAATCGTTTGTCAGTTGAAAGCTGTTGAAATGCTGAGCCTCTATATATGTTTGGTGTCACGCCGGGGCGTGGTAAAACCGTAAGCAGGAATTGCTGGTTATGATGCAAAATGTAAGATTAGTGGGTTATTTTTTTTCCACAATTATTGATGAAAATGACTTAGTCGGATTCTCTACAACTCTACCCGAACTACCTGGTACAATTTTGAGTGAAATTCCGATATCTGGTTCTTCGTATTCCAAAAATTCAACACTTTTTACATCTAAGCCAGTGCCTTTTGCCTGATCTCTATGTGAGTTTATAATATCGTCGATTAAATGTTGACTACTTGGCAACTCACCTCTATCAACTATATTCAGAACGCCACCTTTCTTCAAAAATATATCAGCTATATCATAGACCTTATTTTGAACTTGAAGACGATATTGATTTTTATGAATTTGTTTGCATTCGTCACGTAAATTATGGCTACCTATCAACCAAATAGTGACCAGATCAAACTCACCAAAATAATCTTTGATATCATCAAGATAAGGATCAGTCAATAGATCAGATTCAATTAAACTTATATTCGCCAAATCTGTAATATTAATCGGCTCATGTTCGTAATTATGAGATGCTATATGTTGCTTAACGATTATCCGCTCTGTAACAGTACACTCAACCCCACAATGTCTAAGAATGTTCTTTTGTGCAGTTTTGATACATTCACGGTTTTCTTCTACTGATATTAATTTTTTTTGATCATCTAATTGATTAATCAACTCCACAATTCCATATCCACTTCCACAACCAATGTCCAGTATTACTTTAGGATTGATATGTGATAATTGTTTTGCCATCCATTTGTAATAGCCTTTTTCATAGAAAAACCTGGATGTATGCTCCCATTGCTTGAGATATAGTTCGTGGGAAGCCTGTAAACGTTTTTCTCCTTTAGCTAAATGTAGTTTCATATGACAAAACTTATACTTTAAGCCACTTCCACATTTACAATACTCATATTTTTCTTGTAACATAGATTTTAAAATTCATTATATAAATAGATACCACGAAACAATTGCAGCATAACGGGCGCTGAAAATATAAATTAATAAACGATTAAAATTTTAAAACAAAGCACTCCTGGAAATAGAAGCTCCGTCCGCGTCCACAGTTGATGCGCTTACTGTCGGCATCAATCGTACAGTTTTTCTGCTGCGTCTTTTAATTGCTTAACAATTTTGAAACCATCATAAAATGGTTCAGCAAATAATTTCATATTCTCATTACCCAATTTATTTAAAGAATTAAAAAGGACTACATCTTTAAAAAATCTCGAGTCATTTAAGTCTTCTAAAAGCGAAATTATTTCTATTGGGACATATTCTTTAAAGAGGTGAATATGACTAATTATTTCTTTGGTCTCTACTTTTAAGTATAGAAAAGTCTTTAAGTAAGAGGCCTCTGTTATCAACCCCTTAGTAGGAGGATATTTTTTATAGGTAGATATTCCTTCCATCAAATTCTCAAATTTATTATAGTCAGGAATATTTTCATGTTTTACTGAATCTGGTTCCATTGTATTAATCATATTAATAAAAAGAGAGTGTATTTTTTTAATATCTCTTTTTACAACAGGCTGAAACCTTTTCTTTTTTTCTGTTTTGGGTAAATAATTAATCAATAAATAAAATAAAGTAGCGGCAATAAAACTGTATGAAAGACTGAGAAGTACATTATTGTAATTAGTTACAAAAGTATCAGACCAGTTTACTGATATTTTCGGGAGAATTTGTACCCCAATAGATAGTATGATATAGAAGCCGACAAGATTAAGGGCAATCAAAGTGAGGTTAGCAAGTCTTAAATTGTTGTACATTTGTAAAACGGATTTCTTGAATAAACTTGTGCTTATGCCGTAAAATGGTGCAACATTACTGCAGCGTGGCATTCAATTTTAGCTTCGAGCAAACATCAGTTACACATCCGCTGGAAATGATTGTTATACATAAAGATAAAGGTCATTTAACATTTTTTAGTTCTTCGTGAAAAAAATCTAAATCCAGATAATTTCGTGTATCAGTAGGTTTCCTGTACAGACTCATTGATTCTTCAGTTAATGAATCAACTCCCATCGATCTTCTAATACTATTCAGAAATTGATAGTAAGCTTTGATTAAGTCTTCTTGTGTCACTTTTACTAAGTTGTGACTATTGGGATTGCATATACCACCAAGTAAACTTGCAAAGTCTCCATACGCAAGATAAACTCCCGTTGGTGCTATAGCTCCAATGTGTGAAGTCTCAACTGTAAACTCTAAATAGTCTCTTTGAAAGTCCTCTTGAGCATCTTTTTTATCCTCATCAGTAGCATTTATATATCGGAGGGCAAAATAGTATATCTCATCAGCCTTACGTAGTACATCTGTATATACTTCAGATTGTTTAGAATAGAGTATTTGTCTTTGAGGGGATACTCTATTTCTGTACGAAATCCAAGTACCTAAAATTCCAATTATAATCCCAAGTAGTGCACTGATTAAGTCCATAATGTTTTATTAGGTATAACGAGCCAGCGTTTAGATGGCGCGGGGATATAATTTCTTTGAAGTAGCGAAATTAATTCCTTACAAACAAATACGATCGCACCCCGTCCGATTTAAAACGCTTTGTGTGTGCCTTGGCTTACAATGTAAGTCAATAATCTTGAGGGTGAAAGCCCCTATGGGCAGGGGTGACGCCCTGAACCATTAGCAAGTCGCAAGGGCGTTGCGGGTAACCGTAAGTCTGAAGGAAGCGAGACTGCAAAATCCGGTACTGACGAACAGGAACCGTATACGAGGCTTAATGAACTGGACGAGCAAGCACATCATTGTAACGTCTCAAACACCGAAAGGTGCATGTTCATTAAGTAGATACGGCAGGCATTGGAGGAAAGAAGGCATTCTTACCCGGGGAGATCCTGACTGCTTATAGAGTCAGGAAGTCAGCCAAAGCCATAGTAATCCGGCATTGCTGGATGAAGGGCTGAACGCTGTTCTCTCAGAAACTGAATTGGGAGCAAGGCTGCAAAACGAATAGTTTTCCGGCAGTCATGCAGCCCAGTATGAAAGTAGGAGATAGCTCCAGCCAGTGAAAAGACTGGTTGAAGTGATGGTTGGTGAACCGCCGTCTACGCGATCCGTACGTACGGTGGTGTGAGAGGCACACCGTGAGCCTATTGCTCACGGCCGTCTACTCGATCAGCTACATTATTCTGGATAGATAAAATTATAAGGTGATGAATCATCAATCCAAGAGGTAGCTTCTTCACCAATTCGCCTTATTTCTGTAATTAATGGCTCTAATTCTAGCTCAAATTTGCTCTCATCTCTTTTCTCTGAAACAAATATTAGTTCTTCCTGAAGAAGTACGCGCTTAACATTTTTGCTATTAACATCTAGATAGTCAAATGCTCGTCTATTATCCAATACAATCTCAAGAATAGTATTTTCACTTCCAACCCAATTATCTATTCTCTCATCAAAATGTTCAATGTTATCTCGGGCATTTCTGGGCAGTACCTCTGAGTCTATATCCACGTTCAGTTTATCACGCAATTCATTCATTCGATCTATTTTGGTACCGCGAGGATTTATTGGTGACAAATATTTTGATATCATTGCAGCATGAGCTAAAAAAGAAGAAAGGTGGAACCATACAAGACGAGTTTGCCGAGTCTCAGAATTATTTATAGCATCAATTAGTGCTTTAAATGCTAAGTCAGCACCTAAAGAATGCATAGATATTTCTTGCATGTACCAAGTTAGTTCGTGGTCATTCATAGTCTTTGTAGCTAACATGTATTTCTTTTTGGGCCATCAGCCAAACATTCTATTGAATAGTAATCCGATTATTTAAGTCGTCCAAATGGAGCCCCAAAAAAGTCCGAATAAAACGGCGATAATATCTGTAACCAATACTGTTTTTCCTTCTATGGATATTGCAAATCAGAGCCAGTGAATACAAAGTTTGAATAGCAAAATCTGCAAAACTAGATCCCATATTCTCAGTTGAATTTCTACCCAAATCCGTGGTCAGCTTTTAGTCTAATTAAGCTGATGGCCTCAGGTACATAAGAAGTTAAAGAGCTCAAGATTCAACACCATACAAAACCATACCGGTTTTAACTGATAGTCTGCTTAGTAAGTGTCTTACACTAATGCTGTGCCTAATGTTCACGAAGTGGAAATAACTTTGATTATAGTAACGCATATTTTTACTCAGATATCGAGCCTATTGGAGAAATTGGCGTTCAGTGGTAACGAGAAGCGAAATGAACTGTTGAGTTTTCGGTAGGGGGTTAAGGTAATGAAAGTTGTTAAGTGCCAACCATCATCTATATTGAAAGAACCATAAGAGTTCGGGTGGTATATTAATGCTTATCGAGCATTGATTGATAAAATCAGATCTCAAGAATCAATCTGTTTTTACTAATAGGAGCGGAGCACAATGATCATAATTACTGGTATACCAATCAAGTCTGTTGTCCCCCTGTTGTCCCCGAAAAATTCTTTGTTACTGGCATAAGTAGAAATAAAAAACCCCCGCAAATCATAAACAATTGACTTGCAAGGGTTTAGAGTACCTCGGGCCGGGCTCGAACCGGCACTGGCATTTAAATACCAATTGGATTTTAAGTCCAACGCGTCTACCAATTCCGCCACCGAGGCAAAAAATGTAAATTGTTTATTTTCAACCACTTAGAACGCACTTTTTCAACTTTGTTGAGAACGTAGATCGTAGTTCTGTTTCCCGAATGTTGGGCCGTTTTACTAACGATTAACTAACTAAAGTGCTTATCCTAATATGTTAAAAACGTTTAGTTTGTCCGAGAACAATTTAGATGTCGAATATAAGGCTTTACAAATTACTTCTACAACGTTCTTTTTAAATCTCATCAAAAAATTCGTTGTCGACACTCAATTGAGTCCCTGAAAGTAGAATGATTAAAAGAACTTTTGTTGCAGATGATTCTGTTAGTAAAACAAGAGCTTTAATCAAAAGTGGTTTAATTCCCCGACCCTCTGGGTCGGAAAAGACAAAAGTCCCCCTTTGAAGGGGGAAGCGAACGGAGTGAGTCGGGGGATGACTTTCTGAGTTTTGAACTATCAAATAACTTGGTTCTGATCCACAATGAATCATCCCCCATTGCCCCCTTCAAAGGGGGACACTCCAAAATAAACTCCATATTGACCAAAAAGTTATGGTGTTCTAATTTGATACCTCGCGGGCTCTGCCCCGAGGTAGTTCATTAAGCTATATGACAGAGTTCGAATATCTTATGAGCATTTACAGGTTGAATCAGATTACTGATTATATTTACAAGAGATCAATTGCTGATCAGGAGAAACTCTATCTTTCGAAGGAATCATAAGATCCAGGACAGATGAGACCGAAGTATCTCCACGAGTAAAGCTTTTACGACATGCAAGATAAAAACCAGCAGAAAAATATTTGGCTAATCACGGGTTTTGTGATTTTGTGGAATTCGGGATTTATTGGAGCTGAGTATGGCTTGCCTTATGCCGGACCTTTTACTTTTATATTTTATCGCTATCTCGCATTAACAATGCTCGTTGTTCTATATTTAAATGTAACAAATCAACTTTACTGGACCGGGTGGCGATATGTCCGGCAAAAGATGTTGATTGGTGTACTTGCTCATGGCGTTTGGCTATCGTGCGTACTACTTGCTATTGATTATGGTGTGCCTGCCGGCCTTGTGGCTCTTGTGGTTGCACTTCAGCCTCTTGCAACGGGCGCACTATCGGGTAAGGTAGTTGGCGAACCTACACCATGGAGTAGGTGGGCTGGTTTGGTTGTGGGGTTTACAGGTGTTGCTATTCCTGTATTAAGCCGGGTGGATTTTCAGGATTATTCTAACATGTTCGCATGGTTTATTCCACTCGGGTCGGTCATTGCCATAACGGCTGCCAGTCTTTATCAGCGTAAATTAAGCCTGAAAAAAGATCATCAGAAGCATTCAATTGGGTTATCACTTTTTTACCAGAGCCTGGGAACATCGGTAGCAGTGGCGGTGCCTGCACTTTTTATAGAGAATTTTGCAGTTGAGTGGAATTTCGTTTTCATCTCAGCAATGATCTGGCTCGTATTGGGCGTTTCATTTGGTGCCTATGCGCTGATGTGGATGTTGATTGATCGTATGGACGCTACAAAAGTCGCATCTCTGTTTTACCTCGGGCCGCCCGTAACTATGATTATGGCATGGCTGGCCTTCGGTGATGATGTTCAGATCGTTGACCTGGCAGGGCTGGCAATTGTTTTTATGGGTGTCTTACTCACATATCTGAAACCTCCCGCATCATAAGAGTACATGTGATACTGAGATTTTTAAGGTAAGTTTGATCTATTTTTATGACCTTTAAAAGCTGTAATCTGTTCTTTATTAATGAATATTGCAGGCGTTAATTTACATACTTGAAAATCTAAAAAGCTAATTCGCAGAAATTGAGTAATTCCAAATCTGCTAATACACTTCATCGGACGTTACCATTATCTCAGGCCCTGGCCATTGGAATAGGGACCATGGTTGGGGCAGGTATATTTGTATTTCCAGGTATTGCGATAAGTTACGCAGGTCCCGCAGCGATGTTTTCGTTTGCCATCGGGGGAGTGATTGCTCTCCTGGTTGCTTTTTCTGCCGCTGAACTTTCTACGGCGATGCCCGAAAATGGCGGAGCGTATTATTATGTATCCAGGGCGATGGGGCCATCTTTTGGTATGTTTGTTGGAATAGGGCAGTGGTTTGGATTGGTTTTTGCCAGTGCTTTTTACCTGGTGGGATTCGGCCGCTATGTTGCTGAACTTTTTATACAGTTCGGTTATAGCCCCGGTGATCCTGAAATAATGGTTGCATCGGGAACAGGACTGTTTCTTACGATACTGAACATTATCGGAACAAAAAATGTCGGCAAACTTCAGAATCTTATCGTTGTTACGCTGACGGGAATTCTTGGAGTTCTTTTTATTTATGGGCTTGCAGAAAGCACATCTCTATTTGGCGATACCCGGCGGCTATCGGCTCCCCTTTTTTCAGAAGGGAGTTTTCCTGTTATTTCTACGGTAGCCCTGATATTTACATCGTTTTTAGGGTTTGTTCAGATTGCAACCATCGCCGGGGAAATAAAAGAGCCATATAAAAATCTTCCTCGTGCGCTCGTTGGCAGCGTAGTGATTGTGGGACTGTTATACGTGACGGCAATTTACATTACGTCCATCTACATTCCGGAAGATGAACTGTTCAATCTGGGAGAAAATGCTATAACACGGGTTTCGGAGATTATCATCGGGCCGGTTGGGGGCACCGTTGTTCTTTTTGCTGCTCTGTTAGCCACTCTTTCAAGTGCAAACGCCTCGGTATTAAGCTCATCCCGGGCTGTTTACGCTCTCGATAAAGACGGCATGATACCTGGCATTGCATCAAAAGTGAACGAAACATTCGGGACGCCTCATATAGCGATATTGATGGCAGGTTTGCCAATTTCGGCGATCACTCTGTATGGCGGACTGGAAGTGCTTGCAGAGGTTGCCTCGCTGCTACACCTGGTCTTTTACGGGTTAATTTGCGTATCCCTGCTGATTCTCAGAAGAAAAAAACCAGTTTGGTACGTACCCACCTATCGTGCACCCGGAGGGGCATTGACACCGTTTTTGGGCGCATTGACAAGTTTTGGGATTATCTTTTTTATGCAGCGTGATTCGCTCCTGATCGGCCTGAGCATCCTGGGTGTATCAGCCTTGTGGTATCTCTTTTATGCGAGAGGCATATCGCTGCCAAGACCGTCGCCGCCTCATATACTGCCGAGGATGCGGGAACCTAAAATTTTACTGACGGTGGAACTTCCCGATCCTGAACTTCCGCCGATCGATCTTTTTAAAGCATTCCGAAACCTGAACTTGTTTGTATTGGGATACCGGATCAGCCCCGAACAGACGCATCCCGAACAGTCGGAAGAGGAATTAGATGAGAAAACACGAGAAGAGTTTGAGAACTATTTGAATGATTTGTCATTCACCTCAATCGATACGGTGAGTCAGCTTGAGTTTACTACAGATTACTCCGAGCTGCTTCAAAATTTTCTTGATGAGGAGAATGTTCACGCGCTTCTGATTCCAAAACCAATGGATGAAATGAACAGGATTCTGGTGCCTATTTACCAAGAGGATCAAATCAACAGACGGCTCGCAACTATCGTGAGAGAACTTAATAGCTATAGCCAGGCACCGGTCTCGCTATTTTTTGTGGCGCAGAAAGAATCAGGCACATCTATTGATAAATTAAAAGCAGCCGGGCTGAAAACGTTTCTCCAGGTGGGCATCGATAAATCAGATATTAAATTTAACAGTGTGGAAGTGGACGATGTCGAGGAAGCGATCCTGCAGATTTCCGGAAGCGATGATCTTGTGGTGCTGTGCGAGTCTCAGGATGATAAGAGAGAGAAGTGGTTCACCTCTATCCATGAAAATATCCGGGACGATATAGAGTCATCACTGCTGCTAATCTTCCAGGAAAAAGCCCGGCGAACAGATCAAACCGAGCAGGAGGCGGCAGAGGAAGTTGTTTCTGATGAGGATTCCTGATTAGCTTTGAAAGGAAATAGGCCAAGTGCTTTTCTAAGAAAAATCTTCGGCCTATCTTAAAACGAGATTAAGGCAATTCCGTGTGCCCCATCAGCCAGCGGTCGCATTCGCGGGCGGCTCCGCGGCCTTCGTTGATGGCCCAGACAATCAGGCTTTGGCCGCGTCGCATATCTCCGGCTGCAAAAACACCTTCCAGGTTTGTGTCATATTCACCGTGTTCGGCCTTTGCGTTGCTGCGATCATCCCGTTCAACATCAAGCTGTTCGAGCAGGGGATTTTCAGGCCCCAAAAATCCCATGGCCAGCAGAACAAGATCGGCTTTCCAGACTTTATGGCTGCCTTCAACTTCCACCGGTTTCATACGGCCATTTTCGCCCTGTTCCCATTTCACCTGAACAGTGTGCAGTTCTTTCACATTGCCATCTCCATCACCCACAAACTTTTTCGTCATCATCTCATATTCCCGGGGGTCATCGCCAAACTTCTTCCGGACCTCTTCCTGCCCATAGTCCAGCTTGTATACGTTGGGCCATTCGGGCCAGGGATTGTCATCTGAGCGATCCTCAGGCGGTTTGGGCATAATTTCGAATTGCGTGAGAGATTCGCATTCATGCCTCATTGATGTACTCACGCAGTCGGTGCCGGTATCTCCCCCGCCAATCACAATCACGTGCTTATCTTTTGCGGAGATGTAGTTGTCATCGTCATGGTCGGAATCGAGCAGGCTTTTGGTATCGGCATGGAGAAATTCCATGGCAAAGTGTATGCCGTCCAGTTCACGTCCGTCAATGGGTAGGTCACGAGGATTGGTAGCACCGCCGGCAAGAATTAAGGCATCATGTTTCTTTTGAAGGTCTTGAGCAGGTATATCTTTTCCAATTTCCGTATTTACAACAAATTCAATTCCTTCTTCTTTGAGCAGATCAACCCTGCGCTGTACAATGGATTTATCGAGCTTCATATTGGGGATGCCGTATGTAAGCAATCCGCCAATTCGATCGGCACGCTCATAAACGGTAACGTTGTGTCCCGCTTTATTGAGCTGCGCAGCCGCTGCAAGGCCTGCCGGCCCGGAGCCAATTACACCCACGGTCTTGCCGGTTCGTTTGTCAGGCGGGTTGGGAACAACCCATCCCTCCTCAAACCCGCGGTCGATAATTGCTTGTTCAATGCTTTTGATAGCTACCGGCGGATTTGTGATTCCCAGTACACACGAACTTTCACACGGAGCAGGGCATACCCGTCCCGTAAATTCCGGAAAATTATTGGTCTTGTGTAACCTGTTCAGGGCTTCCTTCCATTTGCCGCGGTAGACAAGGTCATTCCACTCGGGTATCAGGTTGTGAATAGGGCATCCGAGCGATTTGCCGCCCCAGTCGTCGCCGGTTTGGCAAAACGGGATTCCGCAGTCCATGCAGCGGGCTCCTTGTTCCCGAAGATCCTCTTCAGGCATCTTCAGATATAACTCTTCCCAGTCTTTTATCCTTTTAGTCGGTTTTCTGTAAGGAGTTGTCTTGCGATCAAACTCCATAAATCCGGTAGGTTTACCCATAATGATCGTAGGTTATAAAGGTTACTGTAAACTTATGTGGTTAATTTCTTTAACTCTTTAGGCCGGAAAATTAAAAAGTCTTTTTTTAGTTTGTCAAAAAAAGTGCAGGGTATTATAGTATAATCCATTCCGTCATACCGGACTCCGATCCGGTATCTCGCTATTTTGGAGGAACCTCAAAAAGGGGGACACCCCTTAAAAAGTTCCTATTTGACCGATCACACGGCTTTATTTTCAAGGAACGCATCCATAGCTGCTGTCTCCTCATCTGCTCCATTTTTCTTCGCTTTTGCGATGGAAATTTGCATCTGCTCAAAATCTTTGGGCATCACTTTTACAAATTTCTGCTCCAGCTGCTCCCATTTGGCCAGCACTTTCCAGGCCAGGTGACTGTCGGTATATTCGCCGTGTTTCAGAATCATCTGCTTAACTTTACGGATTTCATCGTCATCACTGAGCCGCTGCAGGCTGACCATCTCCTTATTGCAGTTTTTCTCAAACCGGTCGTGCAGATCCAGTACATATGCAATTCCGCCTGACATTCCGGCCGCGAAATTCCGCCCGGTTGGGCCAAGCACAACAACGCGTCCGCCGGTCATATATTCACAGGCGTGATCGCCTACGGCTTCCACAACGGCATTCACACCACTGTTTCGCACGCAGAACCGCTCACCGGCCATGCCGCGAATATAGGCCTCACCGCTGGTTGCTCCGTAAAACGAGACATTTCCAACGATGATATTATCTTCGGGCTTGAACCGGATTCCCTCATCAGGGTAGAGTATCAGCTTTCCGCCTGAAAGGCCTTTTCCGAAATAATCATTGGCATCGCCCTGCAGCTCCAGCGTCATTCCTTTCGGGACAAACGCGCCAAAACTCTGCCCGGCTGAGCCATTAAAATTCAGGTGGATGGTATCTTCGGGAAGTCCTTCACGGCCATATCGTTTCGTTACTTCACAGCCGATGATGGTTCCCACCACCCGGTTTATATTCTGGATGGGAAGCCGCGCCTGAACTGGCTTCTTCTTGGAGAGTGCCGGCTCGCAAATATCCATCAATGTTTGGATATCCATCGCGTTATCAAGCCCGTGATCCTGATCAATCATGCGGCGCGTTCCTACTCCTTCCGGAGCCTCAGGTCTGAACAGTACCGGTGACAGATCGAGGTATTTTCCTTTCCAGTGCGTGGTTTCACGCTGTTTAAGCTTGTCGGACCGGCCGATCATCTCATCAATCGTTCGGAATCCGAGCTTCGCCATGTACTCCCGTACATCCTGTGCAATAAATTTCATAAAGTTCACCACATACTGCGGATCACCTTTAAACTTATGCCGCAGATCAGGATTCTGTGTGGCGATGCCAACAGGGCAGGTATTCAAATGGCACACGCGCATCATAATACAGCCAAGCGTAATGAGTGCACTGGTTCCAAACCCATACTCTTCTGCGCCTAAAAGTGCAGCGATCACAATATCACGCCCGGTTTTAATCTGTCCGTCCGCCTCCAGGGTTACCCGGCTGCGCAGATCATTTAAAACAAGGGTTTGATGGGTTTCGGCAAGGCCAAGCTCCCATGGCAAACCCGCATGTTTGATACTGGTTTGAGGGGATGCACCTGTTCCGCCATCATGGCCGCTGATCAGGATTACATCGGCGTGCCCTTTGGAAACGCCGGCCGCAATCGTCCCAACCCCAACTAACGAGACCAGTTTTACGTTGATTCGCGCCCTTCGGTTGGAATTTTTAAGATCGTGGATCAGCTGGGCCAAATCTTCAATCGAATAAATATCGTGATGGGGGGGAGGGGAGATCAATCCTACTCCCGGCGTTGAATATCGTACTTTTGCGATCCAGGGATAGACTTTCCGGCCGGGCAGCTCGCCGCCTTCGCCGGGCTTGGCTCCCTGGGCCATTTTAATCTGGATTTCCGTGCCGCTATTCAGATATTCGCTGGTCACGCCAAATCGTCCCGAAGCCACCTGTTTGATGGAACTGTTGCGCGAGTCACCGTTGGTATCAGGAATGTAGCGGTCAGATTCCTCACCGCCTTCGCCACTATTGCTTTTTCCGCCAAGCCGGTTCATTGCAATTGCAAGAGCCTCATGCGTTTCCAGGCTGATAGACCCGTAAGACATCGCCCCGGTTTTAAACCGTTTACAAATCGATTCTACAGATTCAACCTCGTCAATCGGAACTGAATCATTTCCAAAGTCAAAGTCGATAAGATGGCGCAGGGTAGGGGCCGGATCGTACTGTTCATCCAGACGTTTTGCGTAATCTTTATAAAGCTGATAATCATTCGTCTTACTGGCAAACTGTAGCAGGTGAACGGTTTCGGGGTTGTACATATGATACTCCCCGTTTCGCCGCCATTTATACTGGCCGCCTTCATCAAGCACCTGTCCGTTGACGCGAATCGTCGGATAGGCCTGTTCGTGTCGCATCTCCGCTTCTTTCGCAATAATATCAAGGCCAATCCCTTCAATGCGTGAATCGGTCCATGTGAAATACTTATCGATCACTTTCTGGCTAATTCCCAGTGCTTCAAAGATTTGGGCTCCGCGATATGATTTAATTGTGGAGATACCCATTTTGGACATCACCTTCACGATGCCTTTCACAACCGCTTTGTTATATCCTTTCACAGCTTTTTCATACGAAACATCTTCGAGCAGTCCTTCCTGAATCAGATCGTGAATACTTTCATACGCCATATACGGATTCACAGCATCCACTCCGTAACCAAGCAGAGTGCAGAAATGGTGCGTTTCTCTCGGCTCGCCCGATTCAAGCACGATGCTGATTTCGGTTCGCTGACCGGTTCGGATCAGGTGGTGATGAAGTCCTGCCACGGCAAGAAGTGCAGGTATAGGGACTTGATTGTTGTCAAAATCTCTATCGCTTAGAATTAAAATGTTAGCACCCTTTTCAATGGCTTCATCAGCGGCTGAAAACAGATCGTCCAGCGCACGTTCCAGTCCATCGCCACCGCTGCCGGCTTTAAAAAGCATCGGCAGTTCTTTCGTTTTAAATCCCTTTAAATCAATCTTCTTGAGCTGATTAATCTCTTCATTTGTTATGATGGGAGTCTCCAGCTCAATCTGCCGGCAGCTTTCCGGAGTGGGATTCAGGATATTGCCCTGCGATCCCAGCATCGTTTCAGTTGATGTAATAAGTTCCTCGCGGATTGGATCGATCGGCGGATTTGTGACCTGTGCAAAGAGCTGCTTAAAGTAGTTGTATAAAAGCTGGGGTTGATTGGACAGGACGGCAATCGGCGCATCATTTCCCATCGAGCCGACCGGCTGAAGCATATTCTCTGCCATCGGTCCCACGTTAATCTTCAGATCCTCGTACGTATAGCCAAATACCTTTTGCCGGTGCAGCACTTGTTCATGCTTCAGTTCCGGGGCTTTCGGCTCAGGGTTTTCAACAATTTTATCGAATTTTACAAGGTTCTCATTCAGCCATTCCCTGTAGGGATGTTCTTTCGCAATTTTTTGCTTGATCTCTTCATCACTGATAATCCGCCCCTGTTCGGTATCAATCAGCAACATACGGCCGGGCTGTAACCGCTCTTTCTGGATGATATCTTCCGGCGGAAAGCTCAGCACTCCGACCTCGGATGCCAGTACGACGGTATCATCCTGGGTAACATAGTACCGCGATGGCCTCAGGCCGTTACGGTCGAGTGTCGCACCAACTATTTTTCCATCGGTAAATGCGATTGACGCAGGGCCATCCCACGGCTCCATCAGGCAGCTATGATACTCGTAAAATGCACTCAGGTCATCATCCATGCTTTCATGTTTTTCCCACGGTTCGGGAATCATCATCATCATGGCATGGGGGAGAGACCGGCCGCTCAGGTAGAGGAATTCCAGGCAGTTATCAAACCTCTCTGAATCACTCCCGCCTTCCTGTACGATGGGGAAAAGCTTTTCGAGTTCGTCCCCGAAAAGGTCAGTCTCGAGCCGGGCCTGTCGTGCGTGCATCCAGTTCTGGTTGCCGCGCATGGTATTAATTTCACCGTTGTGAATTACATACCGGTAGGGGTGAGCAAGCTCCCAGCTTGGAAATGTGTTTGTACTGAACCGAGAATGGACCAGCGCTAGGGCTGTTTCCATGGTGGGTTCGCGCAGGTCGGGATAAAATCCATCGAGCTGCTTAGTGGTGAGCATTCCTTTATAGATAATCGTACGTGCTGAGAAACTGGCGATATAAAAAATCTCTTTTTCATTAATCAGGTACTCTGTTTCATCAATCGCTTTGGTGATCCTTCGTCGAAGTACATACAGACTCCGTTCGAAATCAAGCTCAGTGCTGAATTGCTCGCCCCGCTTAATAAACACCTGGCGGATACCGGGTTCATTAGCCCTTGCTGATTTTCCCAGCTTGGAGTTGTCGGTTGGTACTTTTCGCCAGCCGAGAATCTCGTGCCCTTCGTCTTTAATGATTTTTTCCATCAGACGTTCACACTTGAGGCGGTCATCGCGTTCGCCCGGAAGAAATACCATTCCTACACCATATTGACCAGGTTCGGGAAGTTCGATACTTAACCCTTCACACGATTGCTTAAGAAATTTGTGGGGGATCTGCAGCAGAATTCCTGCGCCGTCGCCACTGTTAGGCTCACTGCCGCTGGCTCCGCGATGGTCGAGATTACTGAGCACGGTGATGGCCTGCCTGACAATATTGTTAGACTGTTTGCCTTTCATGTTTACAACAAATCCCATACCACAAGCATCGTGCTCGTGAACAGGATTATAGAGGCCTTGTTTGCCGGGAGCTTTTCGTGTAGTCATCTGATGGATTTTTTGAGTACGTAAAAAATTGATAGGAAATTGAGCCGGGAAAATGCGGGCAAAGCTAACTTCTTAAAACTAATTTAAACTAAATTTTCTTTTGAGCAAGAAACACCTGTCTAAATCAATTCAAATGGATTAAAAACAACACATTAAGACACTATTATGGTAGAATCACTACTAATCTATAATATGTGAGGCCGCTCCGCAATAAATAAGTCATTTTTTATTTATGCTGTCCGGGTACCTTAAAAAAGCGATTTTTTGAAGCGTATTTGCATGAATAGCAGTTTAGCGCATTGTGATGGCTCACATATTTTTTTGATCGATTTCGGCTGAACTGCGTTTGATATTGGCAAAAATCGTTTCTTTATACCGAAATCTTTATGGGTTGATGGATAAAATTATGAAAGATCCATTCATTCATAAAATTCGAATAGATGGTCTGATTCATAATCCGGATCAACATTCTTAAGAAACTGAAAGTATTCCTCTCTTAACGATCGATATTTGTGGTGATATTGCTGATTCTCACTCAATCAAATCACATCGAATAACTGTGACTTCCCGTAACTCGGATTTTTCATGCAAGAAGCTCATGAGAAAATAACACCGACTTAAATGACATACTATTTTGGACTATTACTTTACTCATGCCGAAAACATCGATACCTGATACTCAATATTGTTAACATACCTACTCGTGAGTAATTCGAGCTAACTTAACGCTCTAAATCCTGTTTGCTATTGACCTTTAGTATCGATAACCCCCTTCTGATTGACAAATGCTGGAGGATTTGCCGCAACTATGGTGCTCTTCACCAGTGTTAAGTCAAATATGAAATGTCGTAAGCAACCTGTCAGCACCCACTGGATCTGACAGCGTTGTTTTTTTGACGCTGACATCCCAACCGCTGTCGGGACGGAAAAGCCCCGAGTATTATGACCAAAAAAAACACTGGCACCGGGAATGCTCATATGTCAGGTCTTTATTCGACAGATGAGAATTGACACGGTACTAGTCGTCGATCCAATTAATCATGGCTACCGCTGCAAAGTATCCATGAGTTATGGATATGGCGTCCCGAAGCGGGACTGTCAGTATTGGATAAATGTGATATCATTGCTCTTTAGTACCCAAAATGACCGAACAGGATATCTGGTGGTTAATTAGAATGGAAGTCCGGTTAAGAACAAGCAGCAGCTCGAGTTATCAAAAATTATGGATGAAGCACTATAAAACGTTGTTTAACGGGTTTTGAAAAAGATCATTTTTGCGATAGTTGAGTTAGATATTAAAGCTAATGAACGGCTTTCGTAAAAAATCTTTTTTATAGTCTGGAACAGTTTAATTCTAAATTTAAAGC
Organism: Rhodohalobacter sp. 8-1; assembly: GCF_038150125.1. Taxonomy (NCBI): domain Bacteria; kingdom Pseudomonadati; phylum Balneolota; class Balneolia; order Balneolales; family Balneolaceae; genus Rhodohalobacter; species Rhodohalobacter sp. 8-1. Next base: position 50,250 of record NZ_JBBVMF010000008.1, read on the forward strand.
ATATGCCACATGAACCTAAAGTTAAAAGGTAAACACGCAATTGTAACCGGCGCCAGCAAAGGAATCGGGAAAGGCATTGCGCAATCTCTTGCTGAAGAAGGTTGCAACGTGAGTATTTGCGCCCGAACTCAGAGTGAATTACAGTCTGCCACAGACGAACTCAGGCAAACAGGGGCAGATATCCTGGCCATTCAGGCTGACTTGACCAGGGACGACGATATTGAAAAGGTAGTGACTAAAACTGCAGACGCATTTGGTTCGATTGATATACTTGTGAATAATGCAGGCACCATTGGTCAGTCTGGCACGTTTGAAGGGACACCGCTTGATGAGTGGCGCAGCTTATTTGAGCTGAACGTGTTTGCGGTTGTCTCCATCACTCGAAAAGTGATTCCGTATATGAAAAAGCAAGGATGGGGGCGCATTATCAATATATCATCTGAAAACGGTACACAACCCTATCCGGACATGATTCACTATAGCGCTTCGAAGGGAGCTTTAGATAATTTTTCAAAAGCATTGTCGAAACAGTATGCCGAGCAGAACATTCTGGTGAATACCGTAAGCCCGGCATTTATTATGACGCCCCTGGTTTCAAATATGATGGAGAAGGCCGCGGACGAGCAGGGAGTTTCAAAAGAAGAGGCAATAGAATCTTTTCTGGAAAACAACCGACCTCACATTGAGCAAAAAAGACCCGGTACTATAGACGAAGTAGGGCCTGTTGTTGCCTTCCTGGCATCGGACAAAGCGTCATTCATAAATGGATCAAATTTCCGTGTTGACGGCGGGTCGGTTGCATCCGTTTGAGTTAAACGCGAGGAATTAAAACGTCAGTCTTTATCTTTATTCTCTTCAGTTTCGTCATCTTCCGTGCGCTTATGTCCGGGACGTGTGCGGGACGGAGGGTCGCTGGCTGGAAATGTTTGCCGAAGCTCTTTATCCATTTTACGTTTCTTTTCTTCAAACTCTTTGTCTTTGTCTTTGTCTTTGTCTTTTTTTTCTTCACTCATATCTGATCCGATCTAAAAATTAAAAGGGTTAAGTTAGTAATGCTCTAAGATGTTGAATGCGTAAAATATAACGCATGATATGATGGAAGCATTCAGAACCGGTAATTATCTCCGCTGATAAATAAAGGGAATATGTTCGTGAAGCTTCCTCCATAATTATGCAGATTATTTTTTGTCTTTACCCCACAATTATAATTACGGGGCTGCCGCCGGCATTAGCGAAGACTCAGTTCTGGTACTGCCAAAAATTGTAAATACCTGCTATTATGTGGTGTGCAAGATCTGATTTTTGAGGATCAAATCTGAATTCAATTTATGATAAATACAATTTGATGATCCACAACCTGTCAGCCATAGTTCTTGATCTCCTTCAGGATTTCTTTTGGGTCAAAAACGACGATCTCATCGGCTTTTTCCTCAAGCTCAGGGGGTGTTTCGCGGTTTTCGTAAGACCGGATTAGGATAATTGGAAGATCCAATTCTTTTGCCAGTGTTATCTCCTTGTCAATCCAGTCGGCGTGATCATGATAAATGTCGGTCATGACCAGAACCACGTCGGCTTCATTCATCTGCTCTTTTAACGCAAGATTCAGATCATTGAGCATTTCGTCGCGAAGCACACTTCTGTCGAAGTTGCCGTGATTGACGTATGCAAATTCCTTATCAAACGTATCTGCCCGGTCCAGAAGTTCTGTTAGTTTATGAATATGCTGACTGTTTTCCCAGCCGTGGGCAATGAAAATATCTCGGTTCTCAACTATTGTAGCCATAATGAATTAAGTTTTAGTTGCTTGATTAGTTCGATTCGTTAATATTCTTGTAATAATGCTGTTTAGTCTTTTCCGCTGACCAATGGCACAAATCTGACTCCCGCAATGTTGTCTTGTGTGAAACTGCCATCTTCATGCTTTGTATAGCGGCGAAGCTGCTGCCCCATCAGGCCGCTGCCGACGGGTATAACCAGCTTTCCATTTTCTTTGAGCTGATCTTTAAGGCTTTCAGGTACATCAGAGGATGCGGCCGCCACCATTATTCCATCATAAGGGGCATGTTCCGGCCACCCCCGGGAACCATCACCGTGCCGGAGCTGAACATTCGTGATTCCAGCTTCTTCAAGATTAGACTTAGCGAAGTTATAGAGCGACTCGATTCTTTCAACAGACATTACGCTATTTGCAATTTCAGCTGCAACTGCCGCGGCATACCCCGATCCAGTTCCAATATCGAGAATCACATCTTCTTCTCCCGGATCAAGCGCCTGGATTGTTAGTGCAACAACATAAGGCTGAGAAATCGTCTGGTCGGCGCCGATCGGCAGTGCAGAGTCGTGATAAGCGCGGTCTTCCATACCGTCTTTGACAAATTTTTCACGCGGTACGGCCTGCATGGCGTTAAGCACTTTTTGATTGGTGATGTCGCGGCCCTTTAATTGTCGCCTGACCATTTTCTCTCTTTCTACATCGAAATTTATCATAAGGAATAAGTTTATTTAAATATTCCATGTGGACAGCCTGGTATTATCATCAATATCCGGATAATCAGGAATTTGATTGATTCGATAATAGTTCGGCTGATTTGTCCAAATATCTCTTCATTTATCAATACCTATGTTTATAACAAAAAACGCACCCACTATCATTTCAGGCTTTATGAATTGGTATTCCGGTAAAAGCTACATCTAAGCATAATGTCTGTCGGAATTAGCAAAACCTTTGTCCATCTAAATAAAAAAAAATTCACTTCTGTTCCAACGTTCATTATATCCGTAACCTGTTGCAGGTGAACATTTTCAAAGTATTTCACGTGGGTATTTTTCCTACAAATCCCATTTGGGATGACCTACGCTGACATTCCGTGTAGATTCATATTTTAGAGTAAGAAATAAGTCTTGGTGATTTAGCCGACACTTCTGATCATACGGCATCAAACAGTACCTATTTTCTTTGCTCTAAAAAGCAGCTTTTTTTAATCATCGAAAGCGCTTCTTTCGGTGAGCCGGGCAGCGGAAATTCGTATCATAACCAGCCATGTGAAAAAGGTTTCTGTTATTGTTATAAGGGTATGGCGGTCCGTTTTCTGCCATTGGAGAGGTAAGCTTACAGGTGCAAATCTGAAATAGTAAAGGGTTTTTACAGCCTATCTATTTTCCATCTGTATGATTGTTCAGATATTTAGAATTGATAACAGCCGTGCCCTACTGCAAAAGAGAAGACTCAGAAGAATATAAAGGGAGCTTGTAAACTCTATTACTCCCTTATTCGGCTTAGATGATGAAGACAGTATCGCAAAACGATATATCAGAAAGGCCATGAAAAATCTCGACCAATATTTTCGATATCCAAGACCTTACATAACAAAGAAGAGGCGGGTCATTGAATCGATAAGGATGAATTACGATATCTATTCCCGAAAGAATTTATCAATCAGCGAGTGTCTGCCGTCATCCGGAGCACTTACTGCCGACCTGATAGTCTATTACAATATTAATATCGACATTCCAGAAAATGTATATGATACCATCCTGGTTGTGGCAATAAACTATTACGCAATGCTGTACATAGACATATTTTCCGGCTATTACAGCGTGAATAAAAAACATACCTATATACAGCTTATCTCTCTTGTTGAAGAGGTGTTGAGGAAAAGCAATAAAACCAAAATGTATGTGATAGATGATGAAGAAGCACTATACAGGTCTCGAGAACTTTCGAAGCAGGCGGTTGATATTTTTTACAGGGCAGGGCCCGACGGGTGTAAGAAATTTTTATCGGTCTCCATCAACTCTGTTTTACTGCTAACCGGTATTCAGCAACAGATTATCAATCGCGGGCAGATTGATACAATCATAAGCGGGATATATTCTAAAAAATTACATGATGATAGTTTTAGCGCGATTTATGCCAGCTCCTGAATCACTTTCATTAGCTACGGTAAATTCCGGCTGTAAGAAGCAGCGATAGGTATAAGGAGATTGGCTCCTGCCGCTGGTTAATCTATCGGGTTTTGCACAATCTGGCCGGAGTGAAACCTTAGTGAGTCTTTAATCAAGTATGGCTCATAAAGGCCACTTTAATCAAGATTTTAAACAAAAAATACTTAACTATTAAACGAAAGGTAATAACTCATGAAATTCCTAAAGAACTATTTTTTTGACAATAAGCAAGCAGGTGCAAAAAAGAAGAGAGTGCTTGAATCTATTAAAAATAATCTGGAAAACTTTAACCACCAGAATATATCAATCAGTGAGTGCCTGAATAAAACAGGGGAATTGACTGCTGATCTGATTGTGTATCAGAATACAGATGTCTACATCCCTCAAAAAGTTTACAATGCTATCTCTAATATGGCTACCAATTATTATGTGCTGCTATACATGGTAGATATCCATACCTCCTTTTATGTGTTGAATAAAAAAAACGTATACGATCAGATTGTAGAGCTTATGGAGGAAATACTGGAAGAAGAAACAGCAGGGGATACGATTAGTTTGAGCGTTGACTCAGGCGAGCCAATGTATTCGGTATATGACTTTTCGAAAGAGCTTGTTGATGTGTACTACCTTGATGGGTATGAGGGATGTTTGCAGCTTCTTGCCTCTTCTGTTTATTCGGTGATAAAATCGGTCAATGAAAATCCTGAGCTGGATAAAGGTAAGATAGAGCAGATATTCAGGGAACTCCCCGACCGCACGTTATTCACTCAGCTTAAGGGTAATGAAATATCTCAGTTTTTAAACTACACAACGAGCAAGGAGCTGCCCGTAAAAATTCATGCGGCGGATGTAGACACAACGTTGGATGTTATTCATAACTGGGTTGGTGAAATTGTAAATAATATGAGCAGCCCTTTGAGGAAAGACGTTGGATACAAGGTCTTATCCGCCGTTTTGCATACCCTCAGGGATGAACTCGATTTGCAGGAGATCTTTCGGTTTTCAGATCAGCTGCCATGCAGTATCAGGGGAGTTTTCTTTGAAGGTTATGATCCCGAAAAAGTACCCGTACTGATGTATAACAAAACATTCCTCGACAGCTATCATTCGAGAATGGGCCCGGGTAACAGCAGACATTTAGAACACCACTTGCTAAACAACCATCATCATTCTATTGATATCAGAGAATTTATGCGATCGGTCGATACAAAGATTGGCTCGGAAGTGGATATCAAGCCGGAAGTAGCGGTTGAAGCTGTGCTTAAGGTTTTACGTGATAAAACGTCCGTCATGGATTTAAATATCGATAAGGTAGAACGTTTGATGAATGAAACTGTAGCTGTGTCCGCTCATCAGCAACTGAATTAACCCTGAATTCTCACCAAGAAATTTTTCTCTCAGCAAGGCGAAGCTAAAATGACGACGGAAACGAACTTAAGTACGTTGAGTAAGCTATACTGGCTTCCGCCGAAGGCATACCCTGGGCAAACGAAGCAGAGGGAAAAATTTCGCCGAAAAACACCCTGTTATTCTTTACAACCCCAAGGTATTGATCTAAAATTATGCCCATCAATTGTTTAAGTAAAAAATAAGGTTCTACCGGAAAGTTTGTGGGTTGATGACAAAATATGTGAATAATCGCTTAGACCATGTTCAACATTTTCCAAATTTATAGGTCATTACTTTTGCAGATCCTTCTCTTCGCCATCAACAACAATGGCTCGATCAGGATGACACGCTCTTTGGTGAGCATACGGGCGGCGTGGTTGCATTCTACATTTTCAATATCGTCTTGTCGTCACGCCGCCCGATACCCCAAGCCGAATCATTGTCATTCTGAATAAAACGGTGGTTTTCCGTTTTGTGAAGAATCTGCAAAAGCAACATGTTTTGTTCTATCAAATGACTCGTTTAACTTTCTGAATGACCCATTTGGCTTAATAAAACTATGCATAGGATTATAACATGTACCCACAAACTTTCCGGTAAAACCAAAAATAACAAAATTGCTGTGAGATATCCGTGTGAATTGTTAAGATGATATCTTTTAACGCAAAAATCAGGAGAGAAATGGCGTATATCAAATCCAGCAGAAAGAGAAAAAAAGTTGCCTGAATTTCTAATATTAGTGTATTATCAATTCAGGCAACGCTGTAGTCTTTAAGTATTTAATTGAATAAGCAACCTTTAACGATCATGTATTAAGGATTTTACAGAATAAATATTCCGGTAATTCTAAGGGCAGCTTATAGTGTTGTTTCATCAGCAGAGGCTTCTTTTGCTGGTGACTGGTTGAAAATCTCTTCCCACTCATCCGGCAGTTCGACAATCAATTGTCCTAAATCGCCCGGACTCTCCTGAACGGTTAGTGCTACAACTTTACGCATCAGGGCTTGAGCTTGGTTTTCATCGAATCCATATGATTCTTTTAGAATGTCAACGCAGTCAGCCGGGGTATTTGAGCCAGTTACCTGGTGTTCTCCTCGCAGGCTCTCATAGTCGAGCCAGTCGGGCAGCTGAGCCGTAAACTCGCGCGCCGTATCATCAGAAAGTGAACTTACAATAGCTCCAAGTACTGTCTTAATACTGTTTTGAGCCTCTTCTTCTGTATCGATGAATTCGAACGTGTGAATAACTGGAATGTAATAATCATTTATCTGCATAGTGTATCTCCCAAATTTAATTTTATCAGTCTATTCATAATAAATAACAGGATTGTCAGGGCTATAATTTCACATTAATATAATTGCGCAGGATTAGATTGTAGTATTTATTTGCGACCGTGGCAGATGATGAAAAGATGTAAGGGAGGCTCTGCTAAACCGTGCGTTTGTCATATTCCATTGCTAACAAAACATGTAAATCTGCACATCAGCCTGCTGGCGGAAAAGCCTTGAAATCTGACAAAATCCCTGGCTTTCCGAGTAGTCTATGGGGAGGATTTAGTTTTTTGGGAGATTGCAGAGCTGCACGAGATGTTGATTCCTAGTGCTCGCAGGTTCATATACTTGATACCACTGAATCCAGCTTGGTGAATTTTGCTGTAAAAATAGGTGAACCTGTTACTGAATGTGATATATATTAACATTTGGTCAAAAAAAATGATATATATAATGGTAACCAAAACATCAGTATCCGGCCCGATTTGCAGGGTGTTTCTTCAATCATCCGGGCTCCACTAACCGACTATAAAATATGGCCATCCCCGATAAAGTAACGTTCAACAATCGCACGAGCCGCGAATTTGGTAAAACAGTAAAAAAGCGCGTCAACCAATATTTCAAGGATAATAACCTCTCTAAGCACGCCAATACTCAAATGGTGCTGAAAACGGTAATTATGCTCAGCCTATACATTGTACCGTACGCGCTTCTGATTTCGGGGCAGTTTTCTTTGGGCACGATGTGGGGATTTACATTTGTGATGGGTATTGCCGCAGCCGGCATTGGCTTTTCAATTTCGCATGATGCACTGCACGGTGCGTACTCATCAAACAATACTGTAAACCGAGTTCTTGGCTTTACATTTGACCTGCTCGGCGCAAACGGTTACATCTGGAAAATAACCCACAACATCATTCATCACACCTACACGAACATTCACGGGCATGATGAAGATTTAGAGGTGGCTGGATTTATCCGGCTATCACCCCATTCTGAATTTAAATTTATTCATCGTATTCAGCATATCCTGGCATTTTTTGCCTACAGCATGGCGATGGTCTTCTGGGTATTTGTGAAAGACTACAAGAACTTCTTCAAAACAAACATCGGTCCGTATAACAATAAAAATCACCCCTGGAGTGAATGGGCGATCCTTTTTGGGACGAAAGCGGCGTATTACGGTTACATTATTGTACTGCCGATGTTACTGCTTGATATCACTTGGGTTCAGCTTGCCATCGGGTTTTTGACCATGCAGCTAACGGCCGGTGTAATCCTTGGAATCATATTTCAGCTGGCACATGTGGTGGAAGAGACCGATCATCCGCTACCGGATGAGGAAAATATGATTGATGAACACTGGATGATTCACGAGATGGTAACCACCAATAATTTTGCCCGTGACAACAAGGCGCTCTGCTGGTTTGTAGGCGGCCTTAATTTCCAGATTGAACATCATCTGTTTCCGAAAGTGTGCAGCATTCATTATCCTGCTATAAGTCCCATCGTGGAAAAGACAGCCAAGGAGTTCGGCATTCCCTACAATCACCACGAGACCTTTTTCCAGGCTATTGCCTCGCATTACAGGACCCTCAAGAAATTCGGCGATCCAAACTTCACCTATGCCGAAGCTTCGGCCTGACAGAAGGTGAATTGTAAGAGAATCCCCTTCAAACAGTGATTTTTTTTGGCTCTATATTTGGAGCGTGGTGATGTGCTTTGATAAATTGAATCTAGCACTGGGTCAAATGCCACATAGTTTATCGAAAAGATAAATGGGGAATTTGCTATGACACTGCTTTTCATACTTATTCTTTTCATTCATGGACTGATTCATCTGATCGGGTATCTCAAAGCTTATTCACTTGCTGATCTACCTGACATCAGGTTATCCGTCTCAAGACCGGCAGGAACTTTGTGGCTTGCTGCATCAATCCTGTTCATGGGTACAGCGATCGTTTTTTATTTCAGCGTCAACGGATGGTGGGCAGGAGGAATCCTTGCAGTCGTACTTTCGCAGGGGCTGGTGATATCGGCATGGCGCGATGCAAAATTCGCGACGATTCCAAACCTGATCATCCTCCTCGTATCGGTCATCGCATGTGCCAACTGGTTGTTCGACCGGAATGTTGAAGCAGACATAAAACGGATTTTGTCTGAACCTGAACCAGCTCAAAATGCTATACTCACCAGTAATGCCATTGAAGACCTTCCGCCGCCTGTTCAGCATTGGATGGAGAGAAGCGGGGCGGTGGGCTACGAAAAGATCAGCAGGGTAAGACTGAAACAGACCGGGGAGATGAAAACGGAACCCGGCCAGAATGAATGGGCAGATACGGAAGCTGAACAGGTTTTTAATGTGGCGGTGCCGTCGTTTGTCTGGGCGGTAGAGATGGAGATGATGCCGATGGTTACACTATCAGGACAAGACCTGTTTGTTAATGGAAAAGGGCATATGCTGATAAAGCTCTATTCACTGATCAGTGTGGTTGATGAAAAAGGCGATAAAATTGACCGCGGGACATTGCAGCGATTTCTCAGTGAAATTGTCTGGTTTCCTACAGCAGCCATTAACGACTATATCGAGTGGGAGATCATCGATTCAACTGCAGCTGAAGCCGTGATAAACTGGCAGGATATCTCGGAGAAGGTCAGGTTTCACTTCAGCGAGAATGGCGATGTGAAATGTGTAACGGCTGATCGGTACATGGGCGGAGGGGAAGCTGCAGAACGCCGTCCATGGGAAGTAACGGTTCTTGAAACAAGTGAGGTCGATGGTCTTCGAATTCCAACAGAAGTGGAGGTTAGCTGGGAGCTTGATAGCGGCACTTTTACCTGGTACCGGTTTTTGGTGACTGACATTGATTACGACTATTACCCTTGATACGGCCAGACTCACAGGCGGGATTAACAGTTTCCAAAAATTAAAAACGCTGCAATTCTACAATCGAATTAAAAGAGGTGTGAAGAAGCTGTGAGCCTGAATTTTGCCCTGAATTCTTACGTGAAATTGGTACTACTCAAATAGAATCACATCAGCCCGAACGGTCACTTTAACCCGGGTGTAGAGCAGCAGATTCAGCATGTCGGCATCGTATCGTACATTGGTAAGTGCTGCTTTTTCTCCTCGAACCGTTCCGTACTCAGCTTCATATGATGCCCATAAATTGTCAATAGCTTCAGCATAAAGCATGCCGGTACCACTTACGCGTGCAATGGCAAGAGAATTAGCAACGGGTCCGCTCGAATAACTAAGCCCAAGGATATATCCTGCGGAAGATTGGCCCGATATATTCGTTGCCTCAATTACATAATTACCCTCCTCAAGGTTTACAACCGTCTGATTTAAGGCTAAAAAAGCACCGCTGTTTGAACAACCAGTGAATAACAGCGAGGCGAGAATAAAAAGCATGATAATTTTTTTCATAATGTTCTCTTATAAATAAATTATAGTTTGATGAATCCTCATTAATAAGGTAAGTGTTTTAGCCATAAATTGATGTACGAAATCATCAATAATTAGTCTAAATAGTGTGCCAAAGTGTATTGCTAAACCAGTGATTTTGATGTCATTTTAACGTCGAAATTTGAATGATGACCGGTATTTAAACTTCTCTGCCAAAGCTATCAATAAGAAAGATGCGTAATACACACGCGATTGAAAGACAATTCTGCTCTCCTAATGTAAATGAACCAACGAAAGTTAAGTTCTTAAGCAAAAAAAAGAGCGAAACCATATAGCGGATAGGTTCCCTGGCGAGTGACGAGTAGATAAACCTCCCACGGACGAGTTACATGATTGAGAGTGATGCGTTTAACTTTGATCAGTTCTTAAAAACACAGTGATTTCAAACGTTGTGCAGGTGTTGATTGTTAGCGAGGAAATCAATCTTCAGATTTTATACAATATTACGTTCTATACTAACCGTACGCTTAATCAGACACTAAAAGCACCCCTGTCAAATATGTCCCGACTTGTCTTTAATTTTGCGCTGCTTTTGATTACAGGTACTATCCTTTTTGTACTTTCGGGTTGTTCAGCGCAGAAAAGAGCAATAGAACCGCCTGTTGAAGTTCCACAAGATTTTTCGGACTCAGGCCGAAATATTACTCCGGACAGATGGTGGACTTCCTTCAATGATGACCAGTTGAATGCGATTATCGACAGCGCAATGCAAGATAATTTTGACCTTTTAACAGCATGGGAACGTCTCCGGGCATCACGGGCTCTGGTTGACCGTGAATCTTCATCTTTATTTCCCACACTTGAGGCGACAGGCGGAGCTGAAGCAACCCGAACCGATGACCCATCAAATAATTCTGAGGTGTTCATGCTTGGTGCGGCAGCCGGTTATGAGGTGGATCTTTGGGGGCGCATCCAATCAGCTGTTGAGGCGGAACGGTTCAGAGCTGATGCAACATTTGCTGATTTTCAGACCACCGCCCTGACGTTATCCGCTGAGATCACTCGTACCTGGTATCAGTTGGCTGATGCCCAAAACCAGGTTAATCTTATTGATGAACAAATAGAAACCAACCTCACGGTTCTGGAATTACTTAAAAACCGGCTTCCAACTCAGCAGGTGCAGGGAGTTGATATTATCCGCCAGGAGCAGCTAATTGAAGCCACCCGAGAACAGAAAATAAACGCGGATGTACGGGTAAAAACGCTTCAGAACAAGCTGGCTGTGCTGCAGGGCCACACTCCGCAGAACGGAGGACAGTTTGCACCGGAATTTCTTCCGGAACCTTTAGAGCTGCCCGATACCGGAATTCCGCTCGATCTTGTGGAGCGCAGGCCTGATGTGAAATTTGCGTTTTACTCTCTCATGGCGGCAGACCGCGATCTTGCCTCAGCCATCAGCAACCAGTACCCGAGATTAACACTTTCGGCGTCAGCGGCAACTTCGGCCGATAACGCAGGAAATCTGTTCCAGACTTGGGCACTTTCTTTTGCCGGAAATCTATTAGCACCCATATTTTATGGCGGCGAACTTCGGGCTGAGGTTGATCGGAATGAAGCGGTTAAACAACAGCGTTTATATGAATATGGACAAGCAATATTAATAGCATTTCGTGAAGTGGAAGACGCTATTGTCAGGGAGCAACGCCAAAGGCAGGCTATCCGAAGTGTGGAACGCCAGGTTGATCTGGCGAATCAGGCTTACAGGCAGCTCCGCTTAAGATATCTCAACGGTGATGCCGATTATCTTGATGTAATCACATCACTTGACGACATTCAGCAGCTTAGGCGTGATCTTCTGTCTGCCCGATTGCTTCTTGTTGAATTTCGAATTTCACTTTACAGGGCACTTGCCGGATCGTTCGATATGAGTATTAACGAGGCAGAGTGACCTTATGCCCAAAAATTTATCTTATAACTGATAGTCAAGGATTCAATGAATCAGAAAAAAACATTAATCTTTTCGCTTTTAATATTATTGGCTGGAGCAGTTCTGACCATCCTTATTTTTAATACTGAGCCGACTGCGTCTCAAACAGGCGCATCCGTTGAAACGGCAATTCTTGTCGATTTGGTAGAGGCAGATAGAGGAACGTATACCCCTATTATTCGGGCAACGGGAACGGTTGAGCCTTCTCAGGACATCATGCTGAGTCCGCGGGTAGAAGGTGAAATTGTAGAGCTATCCCAAAATTTCACGCCAGGCGGTTATGTGGAAGAGGGCGATCTGCTGCTTCAGATAGATCCATCAGACTATCGAAATGCTTTAAAGCAGAGACAGAGTGAGCTGCGAAGTGCTGAAGCAAACCTTATGATAGAAATGGGTCAGCAGAATGTGGCAGAACAGGATTACGCGCTGCTTGATGACTCACTTTCCAGCGAGAGCAAAGCACTTGTATTAAGAGAACCTCAGCTGAACACGGCCCGTGCAATGGTAGAATCAGCCGAGGCAGCCGTACAACAGGCCGAACTTAATTTAGAGCGGACTACAATTCGAGCACCATTCGATGCTTACATTCTCAGCCGAACAGCAAATGTTGGGTCACAGGTTTCACCCGGAGATCAGCTGGGCCGGCTCGTAGGACGCGACACTTACTGGGTCTCAGCCATGATACCGCTTGCCAGCCTACGCTGGATATCCGTGCCCGATAATGGCGGTGGTGGTTCAGAGGTACGCATCCGGAACCGGACATCCTGGAATGAAGATGAATACAGAACGGGAGAAATTTTCAGGCTTGTGGGTGCACTGGAAGATCAAACGAGAATGGCCAGTCTTTTGATTTCAGTGGATGACCCCCTGAGTTATCGTTCCGAGAACTCCGAAAATCCAAAGTTGATGATCGGCTCTTTTGTAGAGGCAAATATCAGGGCCGCCCAGCTGGAAAATGTTATTCGCCTGAATCGAGACTATGTAAGGCAAAATGATACAGTCTGGGTGATGGAGGAGAGTCGCCTGCAGATACAAGATTTGGAGATTCTGTTCCGTGATGCTGATTACGCGTACATCACCAGCGGCCTGGAAGATGGCGACAAGATCGTAACCACCACGCTGAGTACAGTAGTTGAAGGCACTCGTCTTCGAACGGAAAACGGTTCTTCAGCACCATCCGACTCAACACAAGCGTCCTCCGAATCTAACGCTGAATAAGAAAATCCGATTAAGGCAGCCCCCATGAATCAATCAGAATCAAGTAATACAACCAATACGAAGAGCAGCGGCCCTATCTCTTTTATGGCCAATAATCCAATTGCGGCCAATCTTTTGATGATTATTCTGATTGGCGGCGGTATCTGGACAATGTTCAATATCCAGAAAGAGGTGTTCCCAGAATATCAGCTCGATATTGTTGAAGTAAGCGTGGCATATCCCGGTGCGGCGCCATCTGAAGTGGAGCAGGGCATTCTGCGGCCGGTTGAAGAGGCAATTCGCGGCGTTCAGGGAATCAATGAAGTAACGTCCACTGCATATGAGGGAGGGGGATCTGTTTCAATTGAACTGGTGGTTGGAACCGACCGTATGAAGACCTACCAGGATATCGATCAGGCGGTAAATCGTATTCGAACATTTCCTGATAATATCGAAGAGCCGGAAGTTCAGCTTCAGTCTAATCAACAAGAGGTAATGACGGTCGGAATTTACGGGGATGCCGATATCTGGACACTTCGGGTAATTGCAGAAAGTCTGCGGGACAGAATGCTGAGCGATGGAGACATTACGCAGGTGGAAATCGGAAATGTACCAGATTACGTGACTCACGTTGAAATTCCCCGCGACAAGCTTCTTGAGTACAATATGACGCTGAGCCAGGTTGCGGATCTGATTCGAACTTCAAGCGAAGATGTGGCAGCCGGGGCCATCCAAACCAACTCAGGTGAAATACTGCTTCGAATGCAGGAGCGTAAGCAGTGGGCCCGGGAGTTTGGCAGAATTGAGCTCATTTCATCCGAAGACGGAGGGTCAGTACTACTGGCTGATATAGCTGATATAACAGATGGATTTGAAGAGACCGGGTTTCATGGCGAATTTAACAGGCAGCCCACCGTTGATCTCGATATTTTCAGGATCGGCGAGCAGTCACCGCTGGTCGTTGCTGCGGCAGTAGAACGAATTCTTGAGGAGGCACAACCTTCGTTTCCTCCCGGTGTACAATACCGGATAGATAGCAATGCAGCTGAAGATTTTGGCGAACGATTATCGCTCCTGATGGAGAACGGACTGCTTGCAATCATTATAGTGATGATAATACTCGCTCTGTTCCTGGAATACCGCCTGGCTTTTTGGGTGATGATGGGGATGACCATTTCATTTGTGGGTGCAATTGTCTTTTTGCCGGTTATCGGGCTCAGTATTAACATGATATCGATGTTCGGTTTTCTTGTGGTACTCGGAATCGTGGTTGACGATGCTATTGTGGTTGGTGAGAATGTTTATGAATATCGTGAGCAGGGCATGAGCTTTAAAGATGCGGCAATAAAAGGAGCACGTGAAATGAGCCGTCCGGTGACGTTTGCTATCCTGACGAACATTATAGCATTTGTGCCGCTCCTCTTTATGCCGGGCGTAACCGGAAAATATTGGTGGCCGCTCCCTGCTGTGGTTATTGTAGTACTGGCTGTTTCGCTGTTTGAGGCACTTTTCATTTTGCCGGCTCACCTGTCACACGGACCGAAGGAGGAGCGGTTTCGAATTGGTAAGAAAATCAAACGGTGGCAGCAGCTCTTTGCAAAAAAATTCACCCGCTTTATCAATACAAAATACAGCAAGTTTCTCGACTTCTGCCTGCGCAACCGTTATGTAACACTGAGTTCCGCTGTAGCCCTGCTTGTGGTTGTGGGCGGTTATGGGTACAGCGATCACATGGGGATGGTGATGATGCCGGAGATGGCTGCCGATGAAATTGAGGCGGGTGTTAACTTGCCGGTTGGAACAACTCCGCGGCAAGCTGCTCAGGTGGCTTACGACATTACCAATTCGACACACAACATGTTTGAAGAATACGATCTGTTTCGTGTCGCTGAAGGGATAAAAACCAATGTTCGTGGACAGAGTTTTATTGATGTGGAAATTGTGATGAAGCCACCATCTGAACGCGATATGTCAGCACAGGAGCTCATGGAATTATGGCGTGATCAGATTGGTAACATAGCGGGAGTTGATCAGATTACATTTGAGGCGGAACGCGGCCCGGGAGGATGGCGGCAGGATATTGTGGTGGACCTTAGCCACTCAAATGTCGACGTACTCGAAGCCGCCACAACGGCAATGGTTGAACGGATGGAAGCGTTCGACGCCACCCGTAATGTCAATGATAATTACGACCGCGGAAAATCACAGTTTGATTTTAAACTCCTTCCTGAAGGCCGGAAGCTGGGCCTCACATCAAATGAAGTCGGCCGGCAGCTGCGTGATGCATTTTTTGGCTCACTTGCCATGCGACAGCTCAGAGGCACAAACGAGATTGAAGTGTATGTGAGATTGCCGGAAGAAGAGCGTCAGGATATCTACCACCTGGAAGATTATGTTATTCAAACTGCAGGAGGCATGGATGTTCCGCTGATGGAGGTTGTCCAGGTTGAAGAAGGTCAGGCATTTACGTCTATCAACAGGCGTGATGGAAGGCGTGTGGTGAGTATCGGGATGGATGCTCAGCCGTCTAATGCCGTTTCGCGTGTGCTTGAGGCGATGCAGACCGACGTGCTACCGCAGCTTCGAAACGATTTCCCCGGCATTACATGGACGTTTGAGGGAAGCCAGGCCGACATGAGAGAGTCAACAAACACACTTTGGGGAGGGTTTATGCTGGCCATGCTGGTTATTTACGCATTATTAGCGGTCGCTTTCGGAAGCTATGTTCAGCCGTTGATTGTGATGGGGGCTATTCCATTTGGTATCGTCGGCGCGGTGATTGGCCATATTATTCTTGGGTACGATCTGTCGCTGGTTAGCCTGATGGGAGTGATTGCACTCTCCGGAGTGGTACTAAATGACTCGCTGATTATGATTGATCACGCCAACAGAAATCGTTCAAGCTCAATGGTTTCTGCCCTTGACGCCATACATGAAGCAGGTCTTCGTCGTTTCAGGCCTATACTACTAACTACGCTGACCACCTTTGGCGGACTCACACCCATTATTCTTGAAACTTCCGTGCAGGCGTACCAGCTAATTCCGATGGCCATATCTCTCGGCTTCGGGATCGTTTTCGCAACGGCTATTATCCTTGTCATTGTGCCTTGTCTATACATGATCCTCGAAGATACGACATCAAAACTAAAAAGTGCCGGGTAAAGATGGTTTTTAAAATTGCGGGTTTTAGAGTATGATTCGGCAGTACTTACTTTAAAGCCTGTAACTATTTAAATCGTGCACAGACAATTTTTACTATTCTCACTATTCTGCCTCATCCTGGTATCGTGTAGCCAGGAACATGTGAATGAATCAAATGCTGAAACAACCGGAAAGCTCATTCCGGTGGCTGAAGGGTACGCTAACACCAGTGTTAACGCCGTTATTTTTCGCAAGCACTCTCTTTTCACTCACAACGGAAATCAGTACATCTCTTTTTATGATGCAGACGGACGAGTGGTTCTGGGAAAACGTGCGTCAGATAGTTCCGAATGGGAGCTGCATCAAACCAACTTTACCGGAAATGTAGAAGACGCCCACAACTCCATTAGCATGGCAGTTGATGGACGTGGATACATTCACCTGGCGTGGGATCATCACAACAATCCATTAAACTATGCGGTAAGCCTGGAGCCGGAGAATCTGGAGATGAGCCAAAAACAGCGTCCCGGTTCATTGAATACCGGCCATAGCGTAACCTACCCTGAGTTTTACAGGATGCCCGGCGGAGACTTGTTACTGATGTATCGCAACGGCTGGTCGGGCAAAGGCTCGCAGGTTGTTCATCGGTTTGATTTGGACTCGAAAGAGTGGCAGTTGCTTCACGAACAGTTAATTGACGGCGAAGGTGAGGTCAATCCGTTCTGGCAGACCACAATGGATGCGCAGGGCACCTTTCATCTGTCTTGGACATGGCGGCGGGATGGCATCGCAGAAACCAACCATAATTTGATGTACGCCCGGTCGCATGATGGCGGATTGACATGGGAGCGATCAGATGGTACTCCGTATCAGCTCCCCATCACACCCAAAACAGCCGAAATGGCGCTGGAGATACCGGATAATTCAAGTATGATGAACCAGACATCCATGGCGGCTGACCGATTTGGGCGTCCATATATTGTGAATTACTGGACGCCTGAAGGGAGCGATATTCCGCAGTATCATGTGGTGTATCTGCATGATTGGGAATGGAACGTACGTCAGGTCAGCAACCGGACCGAGCCGTTCGAACTGAGCGGGCGTGGGACGATGGCTCCTCCATTATCACGACCACAGATTGTTACACAAAGTTTTGATGATCGGGACGGAGCTATCATCCTGTTTAGGGATGAGGAGCATGGGAACCGCGTGTCTGCTGCAGTCTCAAAAGATATAGAAAAAGGCGAGTGGCAAATAGTAGATTTGGCCGATATGAGCGTTGGCAACTGGGAGCCCACGTTTGACCTGCAGCTTTGGAGAGAGTCGAAAATTTTGAACCTTCTTGTCCAGCGTGTTGCTCAGCTCGACAATGAACAGCCAGAAAAAATTGGCCCGCAGATGGTGTATGTATTGGAATGGAACCCCTTTAACGAGTAAAAAAAGCTTCGCAAAAACAGGGGAATAGAAATAAATTTAAAGTGAGTGAAATGTCCAATCAATTTTTCTCGCATTATAGATAGCCCTTTAATCTAACTTTTAGATATCTAAGAAATATCATCTTCTTATTGATAACATAAATCTTATTTGAAACAGCATGCTCGATAAGCTCAGAAATCTCAAAAAAGTCATCACAAACACGGCAAGCCAGGTCTCATTCGACCCAACACGGTTTGATGATCCGCTTGCCACATCAATCCGATGGACCCCGATTGAAAGTGGTGGCAGCAACTTCAGAACGCATAAATTTTATACAGATGGAGCAAACCAGGTCGGGTTTAAGGCAACGCTTAGCGCCAAACTTTTTAGTGGAATATTTATTCTTGTGGGCTTGGGTGTGGCAGTCGGGCTTACAGGAAGCCAGTTGCAGAGTGGCTTTCCGATCCTATCCATGGATGTACTGTTTCCATTAATATTCGGACTGATATTTTTTGGTGTGGGCCTCTATATGTTCCGATCGTATGCCAAGCCCATTATTTTTGATAAGATGACCGGATACCACTGGAAAGGCTGGGAAAAACCTGACCGCTACAGAGGTGATCAGAAAATTCCGGGCTCAGTAAAACTTGATGATATTCACGCCCTTCAAATCGTTTCGGAGTACATCAGGGGAGATAAAAAGAACTACTACAGCTACGAGCTTAATCTTGTCACCCACGACGGTCAGCGCCACAATGTGATCGATCACGGTGATCGGTCTGATCTAATCATTGATGCGAACAAGCTATCTGACTTCCTCGGTAAGCCGGTCTGGGATGCATCGTAACAGATAGCATCGCAAAAAAAAGCTCCATCCCGTTTAGGTAATGGAGCAAAACTGTTTGAGGTGGCTCTTGATTTTCAAAAGAGAGTGGCAATATTAAAAAGCGAAAGTCAAATCAAACGCTTCTCTGCCTCAGCAACAAAACGGCGGGCATCACGCCTCGAAAAATCCTGCATAATATATGTGCCATTAATCTCGAGGTCATTGAAAATAGCGTTGTTGTCTATATCAATGATCTCAAGAGTGCCATCAGAGTAACTAACTTCTTTGATATCATAAATCGAAATTGAAATGGCATTATCGAGCAGTGTTCGAATGCCGCTGCCAACCATAGACTTGATGACATCGGCAAAGACTGTCTCTTCTTTATCTTTTATCTCATTCTCGATGTTTTCAAGATAGTCATCGGTGAATTGTATCAGCAGCCGGTCACCATGAAGAATTAGGTTGGCAATCTTCTCTTTGTTAGTAATAAAGACCTCGGATTGGCTTTTTGTCATCCGGGGCTGTATCTCTGAGTTAAGGTCGCTTTCAATGGATATAGATTGTGCCTTGGCAAGGTTATTCGCCCCGGCCAGGGTGCCCACAAAAAATAAGAGTACTGAAAAACGTTTAAAAATGAGGTTAAATTTCTTCATGCTGAGAGTCTGTTTATTGTTAACTGTTGATGATGTCTACGATTAAAGGATTGTTCTGTTACAAAATATTATGAGTATAGAGGGATGATTAACTCAGTGAATCTGAAATAATAATTAGCTAAATTCTAC
Source organism: Rhodohalobacter sp. 8-1 (assembly GCF_038150125.1). Classification (NCBI taxonomy): domain Bacteria; kingdom Pseudomonadati; phylum Balneolota; class Balneolia; order Balneolales; family Balneolaceae; genus Rhodohalobacter; species Rhodohalobacter sp. 8-1. The sequence continues at coordinate 69,616 of NZ_JBBVMF010000008.1, forward strand.
CCCAAAAACCGGGAACGGAACGTCCCTTATTTTTTATTAGGGGCGTGTGATTAAATCAAACCCACGCTCTGGAATCATCTACAGAAGTAAAAGAATTACCTTATGGAAAAAATGACACAGGATTATGCTAAATATACAAGTGAAGATACCGCAGTATGGAATACACTGTTCGAGCGACAGCTAAAGAACCTGCCCGGAAAAGCTCATCCAGAATATTTACATTGCCTCGATCAGCTTTCAGAGGTTTTGAACCCGAATAAAATCCCGGACTTCAGCGAGCTAAATGAAAAACTGATGGCTGAAAATGGCTGGTCAATAGTTGTTGTTCCCGGTCTTATTCCAGTGGATGATTTTTTTAAACTTTTGTCTGAGAAGAAATTTTGCTCCTCTACCTGGCTGAGGCAGATGAGTCAGCTTGACTACCTTGAAGAGCCCGACATGTTTCACGACATTTTTGGTCATATTCCTCTGTTGATGAATTCTGAATACGCCAGATTTGTACAGAAATTCGGAGAGATGGGCGTGAAGTATGGTTATGATAAAACCGTTGAAAAACAGCTCCAGCGACTTTACTGGTTTACAATTGAGTTTGGGTTGATTAAGCAACAGAATCTGACCAGAATTTACGGGGCAGGAATATTATCATCTTCAGGCGAATCAAATCATATTTATGATGATGACATTACGGTACTTCCATACGACGTAGAAAAGATCCTGGACAACGATTTCATTACATCTGAAATACAGACACAGTATTATGAAATTGAAACGTATGAGCAGCTTTTTGAATCTGTAGGGGAACTGGAAGAGAATTTGATGGAAGAAGTGAAAGTAGTGTAGAAGGTATGGACTATGGCCGGAACCTGACTTTTTTCAGTACTTACAATACTTGAAGGGTAGCTTCGAATCTCTGCTTTGCACTAAAGAAAACCAAAGCTCTAAAATATCCTCTTTGAGAGGAGAAAGGATCTGAAAACAGCGGAATGCTGATTTTCAGGCCGGGGGATAAGTTGATGGGGTAGCCTAAAGTCAGGGTCTGGCTCTGACAAAACTCCATCTACCCCGCCGGCATAGGAATGTTGATTACAGAAAGTAAAGTATAGAAATAATGATAAACGTGAGCATCACGAAGCTCATCACCACATCCATCGCCGGGCTGTAGCCATCAGCTTTGTTGCTACGGTCTGTGAATGGGTTGAGCCAGGTCATTGGGTTTTTGAACTTCTCTGTAAGAAACCGAGCGGTGCCAATAACTCTCTCTTCCACGCGATCGAAAAAATTATCTACCCAGTTCACAAACACCAGGCGGGTTGCCGGGGCGGCTTTGCGATAGAACCAGTCCACATCCAGCGCGATAATCAGCTCGCCGGCCAGTTTCTTCTTCATCAGCCAGAACCCGGCAAGTGTCATGGCGCTGATCTGCATCGTTTCTACAAAATGGTAGATTGTAAAGGGGTCATAGTCTGTATCAAAAGGCAGGTAAACATAAAGCGCATTAGGAAACAGGCCGTAGAAAATACAGGCAAACGCCGCAATACTCATAGCGATATACATGTTTACAGGCAGTTTTTTTACTTCAATATCGCTTTCGTCTTTATGAAACCAGGTGAACCAGGGGAGTTTCAAACCCACACTCAGGAATGTACCCACGGAGGCCAGCAAGAGCATCAGCTGGGCAGCTTCCACGTGTGCATAACCTGCGGCAGAGATCGTCATACTTTTACTAATGTAGCCATTGAACAACGGAATTCCGGAAATTGATAGCGCACCCACCATGTACAGCCCAAAGGTATAAGGCATCTTTTTAAACAGACCGCCAAGCTCTACAATCTTGCTTGTACCGGTAGCATACAGAACAGCACCGGTTCCCATAAAAAGCAGCGATTTATACAAAATATGACTGTAAGCGTGTGCTGTTGCGCCATTAAGTGCCATTTCGGTACCGATGCCAATCCCGCAGACCATAAACCCAACCTGGCTGATAATGTGGTAGGCAAGAATCTCCCGGATGTCTTTACATATTACCGCGTAAACAACGCCGTAGATTGCCATGGCAGCTCCAAACCAGATGAGCAGTTCCCATCCGGGAAATACGCGAATCAGAACATAAACAGCCGACTTGGTTGTGAATGCACTCATAAACACCGCACCGGTAATCGTGGCTTTGGGATAGGCGTCAGCCAGCCAGGTGTGCAGAGGTATAACGGCTGCGTTGATGCAAACGCCCACCAGCATCAACACGTTGGCAAAGGTGTAGTTTTGAGCAATTGTCTCCACGGCAAGCGATCCCGTATCGGCATAGTGCCAGATAATACCGCCAAGCAGGATTCCGCCGCCAAGAACGTGGTATATCAGGTAGCGCATGCCGGCACCGTCAGACTCTTTGGTACGCCGCGCCCAGATTAGCCAGGTTGAACTCACAGCCATCAGCTCCCAAAATACGATCAGCGTGAGCAGATCACCGGCAAACGTCACACCAAGTGCACTTCCGGCATACACAAGGGCATTCACCTGCTGGCCAAGATCCTTTATGTGATGGGCATAAATGCCGGCTACAAATGCTGTAATTGAGAAAATAATCCCGAATACACGGCTCAGACGGTCAACTTCAATCAGCTGAAGCTGGTATGCCGCAAAATCGATACCGAATGAATATCCGTTTGCCGTTGTGATTACCACGTAAAGGGATGCCAGAGGAAACAGCAAAAATACGGAACTACGTATCTTCTCCGGCAGAAAGGGCAACAAAAACGCCCCGACAATTAGAATGACTCCCGGTATGGTCAGAAACTCAATCATAGTAGTGGATGTCGCGTTTTACAATATTCTTTGATAAAAACTTGGCAAAGTAGATAATTGCGATACAGCACAAGAATCCATAAATGGCATAAAATGCTGGAATCTTATTCCACCAGTGGCTGTCATATCCAGCCAGGTAGGTAAACTCGAGAACAAGGGTCACAGCCAGGATAATGCCAATAACTGTCCATACAAATTTATTCCAGTTCATGGTGTACCTCCGTTAAATAATGAATCACCAACAAGTAAAGCGATATCGTAGAAGTTAAAAAAGAGGTTTGGAAAAAGTCCAAACAATACCGAAAGTGTTGCAGTAATAACGATGGGAACCACCATAAACGGTGAAGCTTCTCCGTAAGATTCGAGGCCCTCGCCTTTTTTGAAATAAGCACGGAATATGATAGGGAAGAAGTATCCAACATTAAGCAGGCCGCTCACAATCAAAACAATGACAGGAATGATCATATCTCCTTCAAGTGATCCGAGAATGATATGCCATTTACTGAAAAATCCGTTAATCGGTGGTATACCCGCAAGCCCCATCGAGCCAACAACGAAGGCTCCCATGGTCCACGGCATCACTTTGGCAATTCCGTTCAGGTTACTGATTTCAGTGCGGTGCAGGTTCACGTAAATAGCACCGGCGCAGAAGAACAGCGTAATTTTCATGGTGGCGTGAGCTGCAATGTGCATGATACCGCCCGTCATGCCAAGTGGCGTGAGCAGCGCAATTCCTAAGACAATATAAGACAGATGACCTACAGTAGAATATGCCAGCCGACGTTTTAGGTTATCCTGTGCGAAAGCAATCAGGGAGGCAAGAATAATTGTGGCCCCGGCAAGGACAATTAGTATATCATTGAGACCGTAGGCAGCCATCACGTCTGTACCGAATATAAAACCAACCATTCGTGTAACGGCGAATACACCCGATTTAACCACGGCAACAGCGTGCAGCAAAGCACTTACCGGGGTTGGAGCAGCCATTGCGGCAGGCAGCCAGCCGTGAATTGGCATAATGCCGGCTTTCACGCCAACAGCGCCAAGGAACAAAATAAAGACAACTAACATGGTATTACGCGGCAGTTCAATATCTCCAAAGACACCGCCAGGCGTAAATTCGATATTGCCGGTGTAGTGATAAATAATTGCTGATGCAGCCACTAACAGTAATCCGGCGGTAAGCGTAAACGCCAGGTATTTCCGGCCCGCGTTGATTGCTTCACGTTTTTCGTTGTGAATAACGAGAGGATAGGTTGCGAGGGTCAGCATCTCGTAAAACAGGATGAACGTGAGCAGGTTCGCTGAAAAGGCAATACCAATAGTCGCAGACAAACAAACCGCAAAACTGGCAAAATACCGGGTCTGTTTCTTTTCCCCGGCTCCTCGCATGTAGCCGATAGAGTAGAACGACGTAAAAATCCAAAGACCGGAGGCGATGACCGCGAAATAGACACCGAATGGATCTGCATTTAGCGCAAGAGGTAGCCCGGGAGCAAGATCAAACAGGTGGAGCTCAACGGAATTCCCCTCAATGGCTCCTGGCAATAGCGTCAATACCAGACTGAATTTAATCAGTCCGGCGATCACCGTCCAGGCTTCGCGCAGATTTGGTTTTGCGGAGCTCATCAGGATCAGCGGCACAGCAGCCAGTGACACCAGGATTGCTAATAAAGGAACGATAGATAGATCCATCAATCGTGGTTCAAAAAATTAAGTGTTTCATGTTACAGCGGGAAAATATCAAGCAGAATGCCTACGATTGCCGCATTGGCAAACCCAATGACAAACAGGCCAATAGCCAGGATAGCCATGGGTGACATCATGCTCGGTGATACGTCGTTATATTCAATTACTTCAGTGGGTTCTTCCTGCTTATCGGCATCGGGATTTTTCATGTATACCTTTTCAAGTATCCTGAAAAAGTAGACCGCATTCAGAAGCGAACTTACAATTATCACTGCGAGAAACAGCCAGTTGCTGTTGTCGATGGTGCCAAGCGCCAGGTACCACTTACTGAAAAATCCTGCAAGTGGCGGCAGGCCAACCATGCTGATAGCCGCCACGCTGAATGACGCCATTGTCCAGGGGTATTTTTTTCGATAGCTGTCATTAAAAAGGCTAATATTCGAGTGACCCTCTTTGTATCGTAAATTTCCCGTAATCATGAAGAGGCATGCCTTCATCACTGCATGATTCAACACATGCAGCAACGCCCCGGCAAATCCAAATGGATTAGCAAGGCTGAGCCCCATAATGATATAACCAATTTGTGATACCGAGCTGTAGGCCAGCATTCGCTTCATTTCAGTTTGTGCGATGGCCATCACAGATCCGTAAATAATCCCGATACATGCAAATACTCCTACAATGTACGATATGGGAATCACAGCATCGGTTAGCTCAATTCCAAATAGATAGAGCATCACACGAAACAGAATATAGGCAGCAACTTTAGTGCCAATCGGCGCAATTAATGTGGATGATGGGGTTGAAGCGTACGTATACGAATCCGGCAGCCATCCGTGCATGGGAAAAATAGCGGCTTTCACACCAATTCCGACCACCATCAGAATGAGAGCGGTTACTACCGATGAATTATCGACGAGCATTGGCAGCATGGCCGACATGTCGATAATATTGAGTGTGCCGGTATTTGTATAGAGAAACCCAACGCCGAGCAGGTAAAGCGTTCCGCCTGTGGTACCGATAATGAGATAGCGAAATGCAGCAAAAGGCGCGGGTTTGTTGCCGATGGATATCAACGCATAAGAAGAAAGCGACGATATTTCCAGGAATACATAGAGGTTAAACAGGTCACCGGTCAGAACCATCCCATTAAACCCGAGCATCATCAGCATGGCCAATGCGTAGTACGCAAGCTCCTTACCATTAAACTCTTGCCGGCCGGGTTGTTTTGCGTAGATGAGGACTAAAAAAGCAACGGCATTGATGACCAGCAATATAAAACCCGACAGCCCGTCGTAGACGAATTCGATGCCGATCGGAGGCTCCCATCCGCCAAAAAAGTAGCGAATACTGCCGGTTTGGAGATATGTTGCAAACGCCATCAAAGAAAATACAGTCGCCAAACCTGACCCAAGCACCGCAAGAGGCTGGCATAACTGTTCTTTCCAAAGTCCAAAGAGTGGAATCAGCAGGGCAAACAGAACAAATGTCAGCGCAATGATTGCTGGTAGATGCGATTCGATCATTGAATTTTTTCTAACAGTTCTTGTTCATCGAGTGTGCCATAGCGGTTATAAATCGCAATCATAAGTGTAAAAGCAACTCCCAGCGTAGCAACGCCTACAACAATAGCAGTAAGCATAAGCGTATGAGGCAGGGGGTTGAGGTAGCTTTCTACCTGCTCAACCGGAATATTTTTATCAATCACGGTAACTGTTGCTCCCCATTTAGAGGCAATTGAAACAAAAAACAGCACCACTGAAGCCTGAAGAATGGCGAGTCCGATAGTTTTCTTGACCAGGTTTCGCTTAAAAATAATACCATAGAGGCCAACACACAGAAGAATAAGCGTGAACCAGTACGCATAGTGTCCCGTAAAGAATTCAACCATAGTCTTCCCCCTTCACCATGTTATCGTAGATCATTACAAGGATGGCCATCACTGTAAGCCCGATACCTACTTCAATAATTAAAATTCCTGTGTATCGCAGCCAGTACGGTTCCATACCGGGTATTGGAAGCTCACCGTAATCCAGGAAATAACCGCCGGCAAACATAACCGTTAATCCCGTGAGGAAGTAAATGATGACACCAACAATAGCGAGTGGCGTATTTACGTATTCCTGAAGCTGCATTCGTGAAATGAGGCGGCCGCCTGAAACACGGATTAGCAGAACAGATGCAGCAAGTAGTGCGCCACCCTGAAATCCGCCGCCCGGGCTGTAGTGACCATGAAAAATGACGTACCAGCCAAATACCATGATATAGGGGCTAAGCAAGCGGGAACCAAGCAGAACAATTGGACTTGTATGTTTGTTTCTCATCTGTTTTTCCTCCGTCGTCTGCTGCGAAGCACTAAAAGGGTGATGAGGCCAGCGGTGTAGATCACAATTTGTTCACCAAATGTATCAATACTCCTGTAATCGCCGAGTATAACGGTAACCATGTTAGGCGTGTGGGCGTCATTATACGCTTCCTGGATTGCATAATTGCCAATCACTGGCGTGCCGGTGATGCTTCGTTCGGCATGCATCAGGTTATCGGGGTCGCCACGGTAGGGCAGATCTAGCGATGCGTAAATCAGAACGCCTGCAAACAGTGCCAATATGAGTATTTTATAAAGCTTCAATCGTTTGTTTTTCTTGAAGTTTGATAGATAACAACTATGAATAAGACTCCAGTCACACCGGCACCAACCACGGCTTCTGTAAACCCAACATCAATGGCACCCATGACCGTAAAAAGAAGGGCAATGATAAAACTGAAAATAGTCATCATTACGACAGATACGAGAAGATCATCTGCTTCAAGTGCTACAATTGCAGAAATCAGAAGGAAAATAAAAAGCACCAGTTCCAGCTCCCAAATCATTGGCTGTCCTCCTTCGAAGATCGGTTAAACAGCAGCGGCTTAATTCCTTTTCTAAGTGCGGCTCTGGCAAGTGCATGCGTTCCGATTGGATTGGAAAGTGCAATAAACAAAATGATAAATAAAAGCTTCAGGCTGCTTTGGGTGAACCCTTCGTAAATAATCAGCCCGCCGATGACAAACAAAATTCCGAGCGTATCACTTTTACTTGCTGCATGAGAGCGTGAATAAAAATCGGGAAGCCGTACGATCCCAAGACTTCCCATCAGCATAAAAACTATGCCCAGTACAACAAACAGGATACTGAAAACGATTTGAATCATGATTGCTCCCGTTGTCTTTGGCGTCTCATCCTGTGAGATGAAAGATATTTAGCAATCACAAGTGACCCCAGGAATCCGAGAACGGCATATGCCAGTGTGATGTCTATAAACATATCAATACGGCCAAAGATGTAGCCGGTGAGGCAAATGAGCACAATGGTTTTGGTTGCAATAGCATTGGCGGCCAGAATACGGTCGAAAACCGTCGGACCTTTTACGACCCTTACCATAGGAACGGCAATAATGATTGTAAGAGCAATTGCGCTGTATAGGAAAAAATGTTCCATTCCTCAGCTGTCAGGGTTTAAAATTTTGAATTCGCGCACAACAGGTCTGTCCTCGCTGCTGAATAAAGAAAGTACCTGCCTCGGCATGGAATCGTCAGCGATGCCTGCGTAAGAATTGCTGTCGAGCGCGTGTACGGTAAAAGTATCATCAACAATGTCAACCGTAAGTGTACCAGGAGTAAGTGTGATAGAATTGCCAAGAATCATTTTTGCGTGTGAACTCGGCAGATCAACTTTAAAAGTAATCATTGTTGGTTCAATAGGCATAGAGGGGCGGCTAATTACGGAAAGAACATGGAATCCAGCAACGATCACCTGGTAAATCAACCAGAAAAAATAGTAAACAGCACGGGGAAACCTAAGCTGACTCAGGTCATCCATATCGTCTTCAAAGAATCGATTTTGCTTCAGCTTATAATTCAACAACATCACGCCTACAACCGACACGACTCCCATGGCGAGGTGAACTGCATCTAAAAAGCCGCTCATTGCAACCCAGAAAGCCATCAGGGAAATAAAAGACATCGTAAGCGTAAAAAACGACAGCTTATTCATTCGTTGTTGTGAGTTATTTTAATCCGTTTACTATCGGAAAATTGTAAGCCTCAAACATATTAAAAAAGAACAGTCACCTGCAATAATAGTTGATGGAAATTTATAAAACTATTTTTTGTTGGCCGCAAAAACGGACTTATTTTGATATAAATTGAGCCACAAGGATGGGAATATGATAAATACAGGAATATTCGTCCTCATCATTTAAATTTGATTCAATTATCCTCTGTTTTGAGTTTATCTTGAGGGAGATTTTTGTATCTTTGCCACCTGTAATTTAATGGCGTCCAACAATGCCAAATTGAAAGCGTGAAATAAATTAGCCTGTTGAATGGAATCACCTACTGCGTTAGTCAGTTTAATTATTGGTTTACCACTGCTTGGATTTCTACTGAATGGACTTGCAGGGCTCTCTTCTGAAAATTTCCGGTCGAAAAAAACTCTGATCGGAATCTTAGCAAATCTTGCTGTCTTCATCCCTTTTTTAATTACAGTAACTCTTTTTCTTGGGTACTCCTCTGGTTCAGATGCTCTTATTGTAACACTATTCAACTGGATCACCGTTGGAGATCTATCGGTTGATATTGCTTATAGAATTGATGAACTCTCACTGATAATGACCCTGGTTGTAACAGGTGTTGGGTCGCTGATTCACTTATACTCCATCGGGTATATGAATCACGATCCCGGATACTGGAAGTTCTTCGCCTACCTGAATCTCTTTATTTTTGCGATGCTCAACCTGGTTCTGGCGAACAACCTGCTGCTGCTATTCCTCGGCTGGGAAGGCGTGGGGCTCTGCTCATATTTGCTGATTGGGTTCTGGTACAGCGATATGGCTAAATCTAATGCGGCTAAAAAAGCTTTTCTATACAATAGGGTTGGTGACTTTGCTTTTTTAATTGCCATGTTTTCAGTGTTCGGAATTGTCGGAAGTCTTGATTTTGATGTAATTCTCAATAATCTGGATATGTTCTCTGCCAGCGCTGTGTTCGGAATTGGCCTGTTGATGCTCATTGGAGCCACGGGTAAAAGCGCGCAAATCCCGCTGTTTGTTTGGCTGCCAGACGCTATGGCGGGTCCAACGTCCGTGTCCGCTTTGATTCACGCCGCAACTATGGTTACATCAGGAATCTACCTCATTACCCGGTTATCGCCCATGTTTGTGATATCTCCTGAGGTAATGATGATCATTGCGGTAATCGGTGCCTTGACCGCAATTGTTGCAGCCACCATCGCCATCACACAAAACGATATTAAAGGCGTTCTTGCATACTCTACGGTCTCACAGCTTGGATTTATGTTCCTGGCACTTGGATCCGGGGCCTTCACCGCCGCGATTTTTCACGTTGTGACCCATGCATTTTTTAAAGCGTGCCTCTTCCTTGGATCTGGATCAGTTATCCATACCATGGAACATGTAGAACATGAGCTTCACGATGACGGCAAGCATGTTGAATTTGACCCTCAGGATATCCGGAATATGGGCGGGCTGAAAAAATGGATGCCATCGACCTACAAAACATTTATGATCGCCACAATAGCAATTGCGGGTATTCCGCCGCTGGCAGGTTTCTTCTCTAAAGACGAAATTCTGATGCATGCGTTCAATATGGGAATAGGTGATTTTGCCGGCGTCATGTATTTCACATTATGGGGCGTAGGGATGGTGACCGCATTCCTGACGGCTTTCTACATGTTCAGGCTGACATTTACGACGTTTCACGGGTCGTTTAAACTGCCAAAACTTATTAAAGGAGCAGAAGATTCGGAGAAGTACCTGCACGAAAGTCCTGCAACAATGACAATCCCTTTATGGGCTCTTGCCGGATTATCGATTGTAGGTGGTTTTATCGGCTTGCCAAATTTTATTGCAAAAACATTTACAGGCGAGTACGGTCATATCAACTGGCTGCACGACTGGCTATCACCTATCGCCGCTGATATTTCACTTACACTTTCCGTCCCGGCTGAATGGGCGCTGATGCTCATCTCAATCATCGTGGCAGTATCAGGTACCTACGTCGCGTTCAGAATGTATGGAAACGACCAGCAGGAAGCGTCTGATAAAGCTATTTCTGAGCGCTTTGGCTCGCTTTATGACACCTGGAAAAATAAGTACAGCCTCGACGAGGTTTACGAGACTACAGTAATAAATCCGGTCGTAAACGTATCCGAACGTGTACTGGCTGTTTTTGATATGAAGATTGTGGATGGATTTGTAAATGCAGTTGCAGGAACCGTAAAGCTGATCGGCAGCCTGGTTCGTTACATTCAAACCGGTGTAACCAGCAGCTATGCGCTGTTCCTCATCTTGGGTGTTATTCTTGTAATGTCAATGTTATTGTTTTAATCGCGTAATAACAGATTATGGAGTTTCTTTTAAACATCGTTATTTATTTGCCGTTACTCGGCGTGCTGGCCATCCTTTTTATGAAGGAGGGGCCTGCAGTTAAGTGGACCTCTTTCCTGGCCACATCGGCTACCTTTATATTGTCGCTGCCGCTGCTGATTAATTTTGACGTCACCAGTTCAGCGCTGCCTCAATATGTAACGGAGGGTGCACCTATTCTCGAATCCATGGATGTCAAATATCTTGTTGGACTCGATGGCTTAAGCCTGCTGCTGTTTATGCTCACCACCTTGATGGGACCCATCGTTATTCTCTCGTCGTGGGATTCGGTCACCAAAAGCCTGAAAGGATATTACGCGATGCTGCTGATTTTGCAGACAGCGTCACTTGGAACATTCGCGGCTCTTGATCTCGTCGTCTTTTACGTCTTTTTCGAACTCTCTCTTATTCCAATGTACTTTTTAATTGGTATCTGGGGCGGAAGCGGCCGGATTCAAGCAACTGTTAAATTCTTTATATATACGCTTGTTGGTTCGTTGATTATGCTCGTTGCATTGCTCTACCTCGGGTATCATGCGGGTGCAGCAACCGGTATTTACGAGTTTACGGCTGATTGGCGATTTATATCGAGCCCTGAATACACCATCGGCCTGGTGGAGCAGACCTATATGTTCCTGGCTTTTGCGCTGGCATTCTGTATTAAAGTACCGCTGTTTCCGTTTCATACCTGGTTGCCGTACGCTCACACCGAAGCTCCAACGGCAGGCTCTGTTGTACTTGCCGCCATCATGCTGAAACTTGGAACCTATGGACTGCTCAGAATTTGTATGCCTGTATTTCCAAATGCATTTATGGAATTCGCACCCTGGATGGCCGGGCTGGCGATAATTGGTATCATTTATGGTGCCCTCGTGGCCATGGTACAGAAAGATGTGAAAAAGCTTGTGGCGTATTCGTCGGTGAGTCACCTCGGATTTGTGGTTCTCGGAATTTTTGCCTTCAACACCATTGCTGTTCAGGGTGCTATCATTCAGATGGTAAACCACGGTCTTTCAACCGGCGCGCTCTTCCTTATTGTTGGAATGATTTATGATCGGCGACACACGCGGATGATTGAAGATTTCGGCGGAATCGCTAAATCAGTCCCGGTACTCGCCGTCATGTTTATGATTGCAACACTCGCCTCAATCGGGCTGCCGGGTCTCAACGGATTTATCGGGGAGTTCTTTATTCTGCTGGGTTCTTATAATTCTCTGCTTTATGGAAACATTACGTTTGCAGTACTTGCAGCTACAGGTGTGATTCTTGCAGCGGTTTATATGCTGTGGATGTACCAGCGTGTGATGTTTGGTCCACTTGAAAAAGAAGAAAACAAAGCGATGCTCGATCTTAATACAAGGGAAGTGAGCCTGTTGATTCCTCTTGTCGTGTTTATGATTTGGATCGGTATTCGTCCGGTAGATTTTACGATTTATTCGGAAGGCTGGACAGCGAATTATATTTCAACCTCGGAAAGTAAAAGCGTTGCGGTGCTTGAGCAGGCCAACTTTGAAGAACTGCCTGATTGGACAGCGGCAATATATGAAGTCGAAGAATCACAATTGGAAACTCAATTTGTAATTAAAGACTAATCACTATGGATCCTTTAACAGACAACGAATTAAAGAATAAACTTTCATCTTTAAATGGATGGGAACCAGAAGGCGATAAGATTAAGCGTAATTTCGAATTTGATGATTTCAAAACAGCGCTGTCGTTTATCGTACGGGTTGGGTTCGACGCAGAGGAGCAGGGCCATCATCCTGAACTTTTTAATGTTTACAACTCTGTGTCAATTAGCCTGAGTACTCACGATGCGGGCGGTAAAGTCACTGAGAAAGATATTAACCTTGCGAAAGCGATAGACGCGATTTACAAAACGTTTTAGAATGAACTATCTACACGACCTACAGGCTTTTTTACCGGGCATTATTGTAGCAATTACCGGCCTTACAGTATTAATGCTTGATGCATTTAAAGTGAAGGCAGATACGTCTCACACTCTGTCAATCGTCGGGCTCGTAGCCGCGCTTATTGCGGCTATATTATCGCTGACAGAAGCGAGCAGTACGGCTTTCAGCGGTATGGTTGCCTACGGCGGCGTAGCGGCTTTTGGGTCGGCTATTGTGCTGGTTGGAGCACTCTTTTCGGTGATTATTTGTAAGGATTATTTTGAGGATAATGATCTGCACACGGGGGATGTGTACGCGATGATCATGTTTGCCACGGTGGGAATGCTTGCGCTGGCCACTTCCAACGACCTGATCTCATTCTTCCTCGGCCTCGAAACAATGTCCATCTGTCTTTATGTGATGGCCGGCCTGATGAAAACTGAAAAAACAGGTGCCGAAGCTGCACTCAAATATTTTCTGTTAGGCGCGTTCTCAACCGGCTTTTTACTTTACGGGATTGCTCTTATCTATGGCGCTACCGGCCACACAAATTTTGCTGATATTGCGGCGAACGCAGAACCGACACTGCTATTTTTTGGTGGATCAGCTCTGCTGCTTGTCGGTATATTTTTTAAACTTGGAGCGGTTCCTTTTCACATGTGGACCCCGGATGTTTACCAGGGCACGCCTACGCCGCTCACAGGATTTATGGCTACCGCCGCTAAATCTGCTACGTTTGTAGCGTTTATTCTGGTGCTTACACGAATGCTGCCTGGCTCAGAAGCTGGTGACTGGACAAACGTAATCCAGGTAATTGCAATACTGACGATGATCATAGGAAACCTGATTGCTTTGGTTCAGGATAATGTAAAGCGAATGCTTGCATACTCCAGTATTGCTCATGCGGGATATCTGCTTGTGGGCCTCGCAGCAGGCACGGCAGCCGGATATTCCGGTGTGCTTTACTATCTGTTTGCCTATACTATAATGAACGTGGGCGCATTTGGAGTGATTGCCTACTACGAGCGCAACCACGGCCTTGATTTTACCTCGATCGAAAGCTATGCAGGCCTTGGGTTTAAAGTGCCAGCCATGGGGGTCATGCTCTCAATTTTCCTTTTCTCTCTGGCAGGGATTCCGCCGTTTGTAGGATTTGTGGGCAAGTATTACGTATTTGCCGCAGCTGTAAATGCAGAGCTCGTCCCGCTTGCCATTATAGGTGTGTTGGCCAGCGCAGCCAGTGTGTATTACTACCTTCGTGTCATGGTCTATCTCTACTTCAAAGAATCGCATAAGGATCTGCCGATGATCGCACCCGGAAATCTTTTTAAGGGCACCCTGGCAGTTTTAGCGGGCCTTACTATTTATTATGGAGTTGAACCCGTACTTCCATTCTCCGGGTTGATTGAGCTCATCTCATCCTACTATACGATTTAGCAGGGCTACAAGGTTCCGGGTACAGGGTGGAACGTAGCCGGGGCATCACTGACTGAAAGTGAACGGATTAAAGCGTAATCCCGCATTGTTTAACGAATCATCTTTCCTTATCTTTTAAAGCTCTGTTGCCGGCGAGACGTACGGCAACTGTTTCCAATAATGGAAAGCAACCAAAGAAAAGACAATACTGATGAAAAAAGAATTCTATGAAATGACGTACATCCTGAACCCTGTTCTGGATGATGACAAGTTTAAAGAGCTTGTCGATTTCGTCAACAAGCTAATCGAAGACAACGACGGGGATATCGTGGAAGTAGACGAGTGGGGATCACGCCAGCTCGCTTATCCAATCGAAAAGAAAAACTCCGGCTACTACGTGAACCTCTATTTCGAAGCTCCAAAGACAGCGATTGAACCGCTGGAACGAAATATGAGAATCAACGATGACATCATGCGTTACTTGACGCTCAAGTACGACGCAAAAATGAAGCGTCATTACGATCTCAAGAAAAAAGGAGATCTGCCGGTTATATTCGATGATGTTGAAGAAGGCGAAAAAAGCGACGACGATTAACCCATTAAAAATCCACGATTATGATTAACAATCCATCACACCCGAAGAAAGGACACTTAAAAACCAAAGAGTGTAAATTCACAAAAGCAGGTATCGAATATATCGATTATAAAGATACCGATACTTTGCTTCGATTTATCAACGACCAGGGAAAAATTCTGCCCCGCCGCGTAACCGGCAACAGTGCCCGGCACCAGCGCCAGTTTTCTACGGCTGTAAAACGTGCACGATTTATGGCATTGATCCCATACGTAACTGAAAACTTAAGATAAACCGGAGCAAACAGATGAAATTGATTTTAAAAGAAGATGTAGAAAAACTGGGCTCACCCGGCGAACTGGTGGAAGTTAAACCGGGCTACGGGCGCAACTACCTTATCCCGCAGGGCAAAGCCGTTATGGCAACACCCGGCGCCATCAAAGAGTACGAAGAGCAACAGCGTCAGGCTGAACTGCGTGCCGAGCTCACCGTTGAAAAAGCAAAAGAGCTTGCTCAAAAACTTGAAGCGACGTCAGTAACGATTCCCGTATCCGTTGGAGAAGATGATAAAATCCACGGTACGGTTACAAATATCGATGTAGCCGAGGCACTTGAAGAGCGCGATATTCTGATTGACCGGCGCAAGATCTCCATCGACCAGGATATCAAAACGCTTGGCGAGTATACGGCAACGATTGATCTGCTTGGCGATTTAAATCCGCAGATTAAAATCTGGGTTGTAAAAGATGAAGAAAGCGGGTCTTAACCGGCTGATTTATTCATATAATTTATTACGACAAAGGCGGCTTTTAATAAAAGCCGCCTTTTTTTGTTTTCGGAAAGATTTTCTCTGAGCAGAGATTTATATCATTTTGAGATTTTTGAAATCAGCTCAAATTGTATCTTGTTACCGGAATCGTCTCCTCGCGCTGATTTAATCTGTTTGCCCTATTTTAAAAGTCTCACACATAACTTTATTTCTGTTATTCCTCTCGGTTTGGACGTTGACCTGCAGGCCTGCCTATTCGCAAACCGACACGCTTCAAACAGAACAAGTTGAGCTCACCTCGCCGGATACAACACTTTTTCTGGGTTTTCTGATGGATGAGGAGTCGTTACATATTTACCGCGGAGATAATGTAATGAACAAAGAGTGGTGGCATTTTGATGAGCCCACCGGCAACCTCACAATCGATATCCCAATGGATAGGTTTGATGAGTGGCAAACTATTACAGTTTCATATCCTTTGCCGGCATTTACCATCGACAGGATCATCAGGCGGCGTGAATTTACCGATGTGCCGGATTCAGTCCTGAACGATACATCTGATTCCGAAACCGTAACCCGGGAGATTCGAACGGGTGACGATCTGTTTGGCGAATCGAACCTGGATCAAAGCGGAAGCTTAACGCGCGGATTTACCGTTGGAAACCGCCAGGATCTCGCACTCGATAGCGGCCTCAGGCTTGATCTGAATGGACAGATTACGGACGATATCTCCATTCAGGCGTCTTTAACAGACCGATCGACACCCATTCAGCCTGATGGAGCCACTCAAAACATTCGTGAATTTGACAGAGTGTTCATCGAATTAAATGCACCGGTCGGTCAGCTTCAGCTGGGTGATGTAGACATCTCCTACAATGAGAGTCGGTTCGCCCGCATTAACAGGAGAGTACAGGGAGCGGCGGGTGACGCTGACACGCCCTACGGGCGATTTGGCGGCGGCGCGTCGGTTAGCCGTGGTCAGTTTCGAACGCAGTCGTTCGACGGACTTGAGGGTCTTCAGGGGCCTTACCGGCTGGATGGTGCGGAGAATGAAGCGTTCATTATTGTGATTGCGGGATCTGAGCAGGTGTATGTGAACGGATCTCGCGTAAACCGGGGTGCCGAAAACGAATACATCATCGATTACGGGCTCGGGGAGATTACGTTTACAAACAATTTAGTGGTGACTGACGAAACACGGATTGTAGTGGAGTTTCAGTACATCACGCAGAACTTTACACGCACTCTTTTTACGGCAAGGGGCAGGGAGGAGGAGCTGTTTGATGGAAAGATGAGTATTGGCGCGACCTACATTCGGGAGGCTGATAACAAGAATCCGAATACTCAGCTTAATCTTTCAGATGAGGATATCGAACGGCTGCGACAGCTTGGAGACAATGTGGACGATCTTTTTGTCAGCGGTGCCGATTCCATCGGTTTTCGGGACGATGCGGACTTTACACTGTATGCAAAAGTTGACACCACCCTGAACGGAGAAACATTTGAGATTTTTAAAAGCTTGCCCGGCAATAGGCGGTCCGTATATCGTGTTCGGTTTACAAATATTGGAGAGGGGGAAGGGGCGTACCGCAGAGTGGGCGCAGCCGTGAACGGACTTTTATATGAGTGGGTGGGACCCGGAGCTGGCCGATACGAGCCTGTTGTCAGGCTGCAGGCACCCGTAAGTCACCAGATGCTTTCTCTTAACTCGAGGTTGGATCTCAACCAGTACGTGTCGCTGCAGGCGGAGTGGGCTATCAGCGAGTTCGATCCGAACCGTTTTTCAACTATCGGCAACAGCGATAACACCGATATGGCACTGAACGGAGTACTGGAGGTTTCAGAAGTTGAATCAGGAATTGGAACGCTACAGGCCGGGGCGGAACAGACGTATATCGGGCAGAAATTTGAGTTTTTTGACCGCCCAAGAGAGATCGAATTCGACCGCCGATGGAATATTGTCCGGGCTGTGGATAGCGACGAAGAGGAGCTACAAACGACCGGGTTCATTAATCTGTCAGGCGACTCGGGATCAGAGATCAGTATAAACGGCGGGCGTCTGTCTCGGAACCAGTTCAAAGGGTATAGAGGCGAGATTAACACAATATTACAGGAGCAGACACTGCCAGGCATAACAACCAGAACAACCTACGTAGAGAGTCGCGACGGTCGCCTGGAGCAGGAGGGAAGCTGGATTCGTCATCGGGGAGATGCCGCGAGAACGTTCAACATTGGTGATGTGGAGCTCATTCCCGGCATCAACTGGGACACGGAAAAAAGAATGCAGCGATCATTTGCCGACAGCCTTCTTCCGCAATCGATCCGGTTTTATGAAGTAAATCCTGGTTTGGAAATGTCAATCGGTGACTTAACGCTAAACGGTGGCATCGGTTATCGGACAAATCAGCGGCCGTTGAACAATGAATTGACGGACGAATCGATAAGCAGATCACAGCGATTTGGCATGGAGTATCGTCCCTCTGCTAAATTCACTACATCAAACAGAATACAGTTTCGCCAAAAGCAGACAAACGAAAAATTTCTGAACGAGACTCTGGTGCCCGACAGTAAAGGAGTTTTAATGAGCTCCATCTCGTCATACGATATGATTGATGGGGATCTGAACGGCGAATTATTTTATGAGACCGGTACCGAGCGGCGTGCTCTTTTGCAGGAAACCTATATTGAAGTTGGCCCGGAACTGGGGCAGTATATTTGGGTGGATTTAAATGGGGATGATGTGCAGCAGCTGGATGAGTTTTTTCCCGAGGTGACACCCAACGAGGGGACGTATATCCGGCAGTTTGTTCCATCAGATGATTTGCAGGCGGTTATCGATGTAACCTTCCGGGTGAGGAATGAAATAATGCTTGGAAAATTGATCGGGAATGTATCAGGGATGGAGGCATCACCACTCAAATTTTTGATCTGGAATTCCCTGTTTGAAATCAATGAAACAAGCCTGGAGCAGAATCTTAGCAAAGTTTACTTCCTAAATCCGTCGGTGATGAGAGATGAGCAGAGCTCAATAAACGGCCGACGAACTATCAGGCAGCGATTGAGCTGGCGAACGGATAATCGCAACACTGAGTTAAGCGCAGCTTTTAACGAGACGAAATCTCTTACCCAGCGGGCGGTTGGCGTACAATCCGGATCAAACCGTGTGATACTCGCGGAAGGTGAGCATCAGGTCACTCAGCCGCTCAGGTTTCTGGCCTCGATTCAGCAATCGGAATCTTTAAACAGGAACAGCCGGTTCGATTCCAGAAATTACAGTATCCGAGGATTTGAGGTGCGGCCGGGAGTCAGCCTGTTTTTAAGTAGATCTGCCCAGGTAGAATGGCGCACAGGATATACATTTAAAAGGAGTGATTCAGAAGCTGGAAAAGCCACAGCAAGAACACTTTTAGTTGAAAACAGAGCTCAGCTTTTTCTTTTTAACCGCGTACAAAATCGGTTCAGGCTTCAGTTACGAAACACAAAAATTTCCGGCAATGCTGCGGGTCAGGCGGAGTATGAGCTCACAGAAGGCATTGGGAGAGGAACTAATATTGTCTGGAGCCTGAATAGTGATTACCGTGCTTCTTCGCTTTTGCGTATATCTTTGCAGTACAATGGACGCACAACATCGGAGAGTGAAATAATTCAAACATTACGTTTGGTAGTTAGTGCTGTCTTCTAATATATTTAACAAGAAAGTTTTAGTTTGATTCAGCGGTTTGTTACCACCAATTTATTGCAACAATATTTTATAGGCCCAGGCCCGTAAAAAGTTAAATACGTAGGCCGGAAAACACTGAATATTTTACAAATTGAAGCAATCAAATAAAGAATTATAAAATATGAAGCAAAATTTTAGTCATTCTCTTGTAATATTGTTAAAACACTAACTACGTTTTGACATTTACTATCAAATGATCTATCATTTTGCTTTAAATTAAGCCCATAACCAAAACATAACGCGGAGTAACCTTATGACTTCATTTTTAGCTCAGTCTGTTCTACAAATGGGAGCGGATTTCGGATATTTTTTCCTCCAGGCAGGAACTGATGCTGGCTTTTTTAACGTACTAGTAGAAAAATTCAATGAAGGGGAAGCTTGGATGTGGCCGGTACTCGTAGCTCTGATATTAGGGCTGGCAATCTTCCTTGAAAGAGTTATTACTCTCAATCTTGCCGATATTAACACAAGAAAATTTATCCTCGACGTACAGCAAGCCTTGCAGGACGGTGGAATTCCCGCTGCTCAGGATTTATGTGCCCAAACGAGAGGACCTATCGCTTCTGTATTTCAGGCAGGCCTCATGAGAGCCGACGAAGGCGTAGAAGCCGCTGAAAAAGCGATTACTACATATGGATCCATCGAAATGAGCTTCCTGGAGCGCGGCCTTGTTTGGCTGGCACTGTTTATTGCTATTGCTCCGCTTCTCGGATTCCTTGGTACTGTTGTTGGTATGATTGAGGCGTTTGATGCTATTGAAGCAGCTGCTGATATTTCCCCAAGTCTTGTAGCGCGAGGTATTAAAATTGCGCTTCTGACCACTGCCGCCGGGCTTCTGGCCGGTATTATTCTGCAGGTTGGATACAATTACTGCGTATCTAAGATTGACCGTATTATTGCGGAAATGGAAGAAAGTTCTATCACGCTTATCGATTCTATCATTTTAATGAAAGAAGGAAAGCAAATTGTTCCTGAAGAAGGTTCAGACGAGACCCAGGCATAATGGAGCTCTGGCGTCATTTAACCATTAACCTTTTAATAACAGGATAAATTATGATTGAAAGTATTTCAATAGGCTTAGGAATGGGTATCATAGTGATTGCAGCCATTTTGGCCTTGATCTTTGGTATCAGGAATATCACATATGGCAAGTCCGACTTAAAACGGGTGTTGGCAATGGCTGTTCCATTCGTCATATTTGGAATTGCTTATGCAATCACCGGAGCGATTGACCAATCCGGTATGATTACATTATTGACACTGATGAGCCTTATGGTTCTGGGAATAGTTATCTCAAGCGCAAGAAGAACATTTAATATTTAATTCTATGCTTGATAAAAAAAAGAAAAAAGAAGAACCGGAAATTAATGGGTCATCACTGGCTGATATCGCGTTTCTACTGCTGATATTCTTCCTAGTGGTGACGACCATTAATGTAGATGCCGGTATCGGGTTGGTTTTACCACCCATTCCGGATGAAACAACTCCGCCGCCCCCAGTGCGAGACCGTAACCTTCTGAACATACTTGTAGATGCTCAGGGACGTGTATTGATGGATGGTGAAATTGCTGTTATCTCGGAAGTTCGTGATCGGGTTAAAGAGTTTGTAGATAATCCAAACAACAGCCAGGATTTGTCAGAATCTCCTGATGATGCTGTTGTGTCTATAAAAACTGACCGGCGAACGCCCTATAACGTTTACATCAACATGCTTGATGAGGTGATGGGCGCTTATGCTGAACTACGAAACCAAGCATCTCAATCCAGGTTTGGTGTGCCTTACGAATCCCTGGAAGATGATAGCGTTGAGCAGGATGAGATTAACGAACTCTATCCAAAACGAATTTCAATCGCAGAACCGGATGAGGGATAACTTATGAGTAAATTCAAAAAGAAACAGGCCGAAACGAAGCAGGCCGTGCCCACATCAGCAATGCCTGATGTTGTATTTATGCTTCTGATTTTCTTTATGGTTACCACCGTTTTGAGAGAAGTTGAACTCCAGGTTCAGATCGAATACGCTCAAGCGGAAAACATTGAGAAAATTGAACAAAAAAGACTTGTGAGCTATATATATATTGGCCCGCAGCGACTTGGTAATAACAGACTTGGTGAAACCAAAGTCCAAATTGATGATACCCTTGTTGACGATATGGGAGCCATCCGTAATATCATGTATGATAAAATTATGGAAGAACCCCGGCTGATTGTCTCACTGAGGGTAGACCAAGACTCGGAGTTTGGGATAATTACCGATGTGCAGCAGGAGCTCAGACACGCAGGAACCTTGCGTGTTAACTACTCCACGCTTCGGGAGATATAGCTCAAACTAGATTAAACTTTTTAAAATAGGTATCTCATATATTTGCTGTAGTGAGATACATGTTTTTAACCATTGTTTAAAAGGCGTCTACACTTTTGTGTACATGCCTTTTTTTATTTAAAGATAGATTATGGCAAAAGATGAGTTTCAGTCAATCCACGAATACGGCCTTCCGTCGTTTAAAGATGACATCGCAGAATTCACAGGAGTTCAGCGCGAAGAAGTAGAAACAGGAATCGGAGATGATTCTTCAGTGATGCGCGCAGGCGATGATCTGAGCGTGGTAACTTCATCGGAGATATTCCTGGAGGGTGTACATTTTGATTTGACATACACGCCTTTTCATCATCTGGGATATAAGTTGGTAACGGCAGCGGTTAGTGACATCTATGCGATGAATATTGATCCCGTTCACCTTCATCTAAACATAGCTGCTCCAAATAAATATTCAGTACAGATGCTGACAAATCTGTACGAAGGGATCGACGCCGCGTGCAACGATTATAATATTCAGCTTGCAGGCAGTGATATTACCGCATCACACCAAATACTGGTGCTTTCTGCTACAGCAACGGGATTGGGAAACAAAGAACAAGTAGTCAGGCAGTCAGGCGCAAAGCAAGACCATATTATCTGCGTAACAGGTGATCTTGGCGCAGCTATTGCCGGGCTTCGTGTGTTGCTCAGAGAAAAGGGTGCCTGGAAGGAGAGCGGCCAGGATCATTTTCAGCCCGATCTGGGTGATTATGAATATGTGGTTCAGCGTCAGCTGGTTCCAAAAGCCAGGTTGGATCTGTTAAAAGGATTTGCAAAGGCAGGAATAATTCCATCAAGTATGACAGATATTACGGGTGGAGTTGTGAATGACCTTCAGCGTATTGGAAAACAGTCGGAATCAGGAATCGAAATTTATAGCCCTGCTATTCCAATATCCTACGAGGTGCGGAATGTAGCCGATGAAATGCAGGAAGACGTTGACAAATACGCGTTTTACGGCGGAGAAGACTTCGAAATGGCGTTCACCATCCGGGAGGAGGAAGTTGAGAAATTAAAAGCTGATTTTGATGATTTTTCGGTCATCGGCAAAATGGTGGAGAAAGAAAAACAGTTCATTATCAATACCGGGGAAGACAGAACAATTAAGTTTGATCTTTTTGAAACATAAATGTTCAACAAAGCCGTTACTGATTTACGATGAAAGAATAAATGAAACCGATTGCCCTCTAATACGTTTAGAAAACGTCTTTTCTAACTTGTGTAAAATTTCTATCACAGTCTTATTGAAAATGCACAACTCATTCGAAAAAACCGTATATTCAAGGCTGTTTTTGATACCAAAAGATATTAAATGACTAAAAAACAAACACCCAAGAATTCTCCCCGTCAGGGCTCAGATAAAACCAAAAAAAAGAAAGGACCACGATTTCCAATCTGGATTTATGTTGTTCTTTTTTTAGTTCTCATCGGATTTAATTTTCTCGTTGCACCCGGAGACAGCTCTGAACGCATTAAATACAGCGTATTCCTCGAATATGTAGAACAAGGCTATGTCGATGAGGTTGTTATTACCAATAACACCCGCATTCGCGGCGAATACTCTGAAAAAGCCATTAGTGAAGGTATAGTTGAGCAGCCCACCGAAGATGACAATCAATGGCTCTCGTCACAATCCGGAGCTCCCAGTTTTTCAACTACCATGCTTGAAGGCGATGAAATTCGCGCACTGTTTGATGAAAATGACGTGGTGTACGATGTACGTATAGAAGAGGATTGGTGGAGCGGAATACTTATCTGGCTGATACCGATCGCTCTCATTATTGCATTCTGGGTATTTATATTTAAGCGAATGAACCCCGGCCAGCAAGTATTGAACATAGGGAAGAACAAAGCTTCTCTGTATGACAAGCAGACTGAAAGCAAGGTGTCATTCGAAGACGTTGCCGGACTTGAAGAAGCTAAAGCAGAAGTTGAAGAGGTTGTGGAGTTTTTGAAAACGCCCAAGAAATTTACAAACCTGGGCGGTAGTCTTCCAAAAGGTGTACTGCTTGTTGGCC
The DNA here is from genome assembly GCF_038150125.1 of Rhodohalobacter sp. 8-1. Taxonomy (NCBI): domain Bacteria; kingdom Pseudomonadati; phylum Balneolota; class Balneolia; order Balneolales; family Balneolaceae; genus Rhodohalobacter; species Rhodohalobacter sp. 8-1. The sequence goes on from NZ_JBBVMF010000008.1 coordinate 93,278, forward strand.
CTCCCGGTACAGGTAAAACTCTGCTTGCAAAAGCCACAGCCGGTGAGGCGGATGTTCCGTTTTTCTCTTTGAGTGGATCTGATTTTGTGGAAATGTTTGTTGGGGTGGGTGCTGCCCGTGTCCGTGACTTATTCAAACAGGCAAAAGAGAAAGCTCCCTGTATTGTATTTATTGATGAAATTGATTCCATCGGCCGTACCCGTGGTGGCGGCATGCAGATGAGCTCTAATGATGAGCGTGAAAATACGTTGAATCAGCTGCTGAGCGAAATGGATGGGTTTAACTCTGACAATGGCGTCATTATAATGGCGGCAACGAACAGACCGGATGTACTGGATTCCGCGCTTCTGCGACCCGGCCGGTTTGATCGGCAGATTCTGATTGATAAACCAGATCTGAAAGGGCGAATTGAAGTACTGGAAGTTCATGTTAAAAAACTGAAACTCTCCGACAATATAGATCTGAAAGTTCTGGCATCTCAAACTCCCGGATTCGCTGGTGCTGAACTCGCCAACTTGTGTAATGAAGCAGCTCTTTTGGCTGCACGCCGGGATAAGAAATCGGTGGAAATGGTCGATTTCCAGGATGCAATTGAACGGGTTGTTGCCGGTCTTGAGAAGAAAAACAAGCTCATTAATCCGGACGAAAGAAAAATTGTAGCATATCACGAAGCAGGCCATGCAATTGTTGGGTGGTATCTCGAGCATACCGATACAGTGCTGAAGGTGAGTATTGTACCACGTGGATTGGCAGCTCTCGGTTATACACTGCAAACGCCGCTGGAAGACAGGTTCTTGATGACCACGGAAGAGCTAAACGATAAAATTTGTGCACTTCTTGGAGGACGTGTAGCTGAAGAGATCATATTTGGCCGGATTTCAACAGGTGCTCAAAACGACCTTGAACGTATTACAACCATGGCATTTGCAATGGTGGCGGAATACGGCATGAGTAAAGAGCTGGGCTACCTCTCATTGAAGGATTCGCAAAATCCCAACAACAGTTACGGGTTCAATAAAAAGTATTCCGAACAAACGGCCCAGCGAATTGACCAGGCTATTCAGGATATCATCAAAGAAAACTACCAGAAAACGCTTGATCTCCTAAACGAGCACAGAGACAAACTTGAAAAAATGGCCAAAACACTTCTCGAAAAAGAAGTGATTAACCACCATGATATAAGGGAACTTCTCGGTGACCGGCCAAGTGGAAACTATCCGGAAGGAATTTTTGAAAGTAATGGTAAATCTGAAGATACCATCAAAAAGAGTTCAGCCAAAAATGGCAACTCGGAAGAGGTAACAGAGGAAAAAGAAACTAAAAAGAAAAGTGAAGGCAACCAGATGAATTTGATTCCTGATGAATCGGATGAACCAAATGCATCCAAAGAATCGTCAGAGAAAAAATCTGATGACGATGATGATTCAGAATCGGAAAGCCAGGAATCAGTGTCTGAGGATACCAAGAAGTAGTCAACTGTCTGAATAGCAGTTAATTAATTCATTCACATCCTTGTAGAACTAATTAGATTATAAAAAGCTGTACCCGTCAGGGTGCGGCTTTTTTAGTTTATACCATCAAATCATACAGGAAATTTACACCCGAATTTCTTTTTTATAATGTTTTAAGATGTTAAAAAACATATACTTAAAACTTGTTAACATTGGGTTAACATTATAGAAACAATCTGATAATATACAGGAAACAGTATTGCAACATTGCCAATGTAGTTTAGAGTCCAGCACACAAAATAAGGACAAACTAAACCACAAGGACAGTGAAAAAAACAACATTAATCTTATCATTTTTGATAGCTGCAGTTTCAGTTATCACTCTTGGCAGCATTTCTGAGTTAAATGCGCAAAGTACGGGTACCATTACGGGTACCGTTGTAGATGCAGAAACCGGTGAAACCATCATCGGAGCAAACGTTGTCATTGAAGGCACCACAACAGGCGCTTCAACCGATATCGACGGTAAATATACAATCAGAGACATTGAAGAAGGTACCTACTCCTTCGTCTTTAGCTACATCTCCTATCAAAAGCAAACAGTAACCGGCGTTGAGATTTCAGCTGGTGAAACGACAAATCTGGATATCGCTCTCTCCTCGGAAACAGAAGAACTTGATGATATAATTGTATCGGCATCGGCAATTCTTGACAACGAAGTTGGATTATTACGGCAGCGTCAGAAATCTATATCATTTAACGATGCAATCTCTGCAGAAATGATTTCCCAGACCGGTAGTAGTAATGCTGCCGATGCAATGGTTAAAGTTACTGGAGCATCTGTTGTTGAAGGTAAGTATGTTTATATACGCGGGCTTGGCGACAGGTATTCAAGTACTCATCTGAATGGCTCTGAATTGCCAAGTGCGGATCCAAATCGTAAATCATTTCAGCTCGACCTCTTCCCATCCAGCTTTCTGGAAAATCTCGTTACGGTAAAAACCTTTACTCCAGACAGACCCGGAAATTTCAGTGGTGGAATTGTAGATGTTTCAACCGTAGATTTTCCAGAGAATACTACTCTCGAATTTTCCACTTCAACTACATATAACACCCAGTCTTCATTTAACACTACACTTCTGGATCAAAAAGGATCATCAGACTGGTACGCCCGGGGCAGCTCCAGCCGAACCGTTCCAGACATATTCAATAATATTGATCCAGTAGAGGTTCCTTCACAGCAAACTGCAAGAACCAATCAAGAGCAGGCTGAACTACTTGATCGTATGGCAAATGCATTTAATCCAGAGATGGCACCTCGTGATCGGGATGTTCCAATTAACCAAAGTTATTCAGTTGCCTATGGATCTGTAGAACAACTTTTTGGAAGGGATCTTGGCATAATGGGAAGCATTACCTATGGCCGCGATTATAGCAGTGCCAATAATGGTGTGAATGGCAGCTACTCATTAATTGGAAATGTTGAAAGTACCGACTCTCTTACTTCGTCTCTTTTGCTTGACGATAGAACCGGGCAATCTGAGACAAATCTTGGAGGTATGGCTTCACTTTCATATAAGCTGCACCAGAATCACAGATTTAGCGCAAAATATCTGCAAACACAAAGTGGCATTTCTGAAGGAAGGTTTTTAGAAGGTTTTTGGACGGAGCTCGGAAGCGCAACATATCAATCGAGAGTGGCTTCATACACTGAACGTGGTTTACAGTCGCTTCAGTTAAAAGCTGACCATTATTTTCCTGAATTTCTGAATATAACTGCAGAATTAAGAGGCTCTTTTTCCGCTAACTACCAGGATGAACCTGATCTCAAATACTTTACGAACAGGGTTACCTTTGTACCACAGGTGGACCAGCTGGTTTATTCAGACTTGGGAGGAAACAATCCGCCACCGACACGATATTTCAGATTTCTGAATGAAAATAACATGAACCTGAATGTGGATTTTGAAATACCATTAGCGTTTGCAAAAATGCCAACTGGTAAGATTAAAATCGGAGGATCATATCTTGATATTACCAGAGAGTTCAGGCAGAGAAGATTTGACTACGAACGAGGCAACGGTTTTCGACTGGTGGAATACACACTCGAAAACGGGCCGGATTTTAACGGCTATTTTTCGCAGACGGGAATCATTGGTACGGCAAGCAATGGCAATTATCAGTTTGGAAATCTGATCACCGAAGCGGTTTCTGAAAAAAGTAACTACGACGGACTTCAATCGACACGAGCAGCATATGGCATGCTTGAACTCTACCTGACTGAACGCCTCAGATTCATAGGTGGTGCACGAATTGAGGACACGTCTATTGAAATGATCAGTTTTGACGAAGACCAGCCCAAAGGTGAGCTGAAAAATGTAGATATATTACCCTCGGTAAACCTGATTTACAGCCTAAGCGATAACATGAACTTGCGAGCAGCATATACAAATACTGTAGCCCGGCCTACATTCAGGGAACTTGCTCCTTACAGCACATTTAGTTTCAGAGGTGATTTTGTTTTCCAAGGTAATTCAAGTCTTACAAGAACACTGATTAAAAATTACGATTTACGATGGGAGTGGTACCCAAGGCCCGGGGAAATCTTTGCTGTCAGTGGGTTTTATAAAGATTTTGATGATCCGCTTGAGCGTGTAATTCGTTCAGACATCGGTAATAAAACAGCTTCGATACAGAACGTGGATCAGGCGATTGTGTATGGAGTTGAAGTAGAAGGTCGAAAACGGCTCAACAACATAAGTAATCTTTTTCGGTACATCGAACTTGGGGCTAATTTTTCTTATGTCCACTCTGAGGTAGACATACCTGAGCGTGAATTGGTTTTAATACGAGAATCTGATCCAAATCCGAGTACAAAACGGCAGCTCCAGGGACAATCTCCTTATCTGATCAATGCCAATGTGAGTTATAACAATCCCGGCCCTCTTGGTGTTGTTGCAACGCTCAGTTACAATACATTTGGTGATCGATTATTGAGTGTAGCTGAGGGGGCCACGCCAAATCTCTTTGAAAGGTCATACAGCACCGTAAATTTTGTAGTAAATAAAACGATTGGACAGCATTTTGCAATAAATCTTGCTGCTAAAAATCTGACGAACCCTGAGATAAAGGTTTCCCAGCAGTATAAAGGAGCAGAGTATATCAACGAAAGCTATCAACGAGGAAGATCTATTTCTCTTGGTTTAAAATACTCTTTCTAATCAAATGGTCTTTACAAAACCCATCATAAACCTAAACCATAAAACCAGATAGGATTACAATGATTAAACAGATACTCATGTTATCATTCATTCTGATGCTCCCGTTTACAGGGATAGCTCAGAATCTGATAACTATAACCGATTCAGATTTAGAAGCCGGAGAAACCTATGTATGGACCAGCGACAATGAATACCTGCTTGACGGCGTGGTGTTTGTGGAAGACGGCGCTGAGCTATATATCGAGCCGGGAACAATTGTTCGTGGGGGCACAGGCCAGGGCAACAATGCGTCTGCACTGGTGATTACACGCGGGGCAAAGATTTTTGCTGAAGGAACGGCAAGCAACCCGGTGATATTTACCGCTGAAGAGGATGATGGCACATTGGGCCTCAACGATCGCGGCCTTTGGGGCGGCGTAGTCGTGCTGGGATATGCAACCACCAACAATCCCGATCAAAAGCAGATTGAAGGGATTAATGAACTTACGGCGGAAGGCGATGACCGCGCAGTGTATGGCGGGGATGATGACAATGACAGCTCCGGAATACTTCGCTACGTATCGATTCGCCACACTGGTATTGCCATAGGCGACCAGGCGGGCAATGAGATCCAGGGACTGACTCTTGGCGGTGTAGGCCGGGGAACCATTGTGGAGTATGTGGAATCCTATGCCAGCGCCGATGATGGATTTGAATGGTTTGGTGGCACGGTAGACGGCAAGTATTTAGTATCTGCCTTCACCTCAGATGATAACTTCGACTGGGACGAGGGCTTCAGGGGACGCGGCCAGTTCTGGTTTGCGATCCAGGGAGGCGATGAAGCCGGACGGATTGCAGAAATGGACGGAAGCGCCACGGATGCAGAGAATACCACGCCATTTGGCCGGCCGATTGTATCGAACGTGACCTATATTGGTGCCGGAGCCGATCAGTTTCCGTTTCCCTCGGGTGATGGTAATGAAGCGCTGATCTTCCGCGATAACACTGGCGGAGAGTACCATAATAGTGTCATTACTGACTTTGGCAGTGAGCAGGGCCTGGCGATTACGATAGAAGATGTAAGTGGCGAGAACACCTTTGACAGCCGTACGCGACTGGAGCAGGGTGACCTTGCGCTGAAGAACAATATCTGGTTTGGATTTTCTGCCGGGGATAACATTGAGGATTACATTCCGCAGGATTTTGCTCGGACCTACCTTACATCCCCTGAGAATAACAATCAGGTGACCGACCCCATGCTTCGCGGCATCGATCGCACGCAGGGAAGTGAATTGCTCGATCCACGGCCATCAGCCGGAAGCCCTGCAGAATCGGGTGCTGTTTCTTTGAGTGATAACTGGTTTTCTAATGTACCTTATAAAGGGGCATTTAGCAGCAATACAAACTGGATGCAGGGATGGACAGCTCTGGATGAAAAAGGATATTTAACACCTGTTTCTTTTGATAACCCAAATCTGATAACTATAACCGATTCAGATTTAGAAGCCGGAGAAACCTATGTATGGACCAGCGACAATGAATACCTGCTTGACGGCGTGGTGTTTGTGGAAGACGGCGCTGAGCTATATATCGAGCCGGGAACAATTGTTCGTGGGGGCACAGGCCAGGGCAACAATGCGTCTGCACTGGTGATTACACGCGGGGCAAAGATTTTTGCTGAAGGAACGGCAAGCAACCCGGTGATATTTACCGCTGAAGAGGATGATGGCACATTGGGCCTCAACGATCGCGGCCTTTGGGGCGGCGTAGTCGTGCTGGGATATGCAACCACCAACAATCCCGATCAAAAGCAGATTGAAGGGATTAATGAACTTACGGCGGAAGGCGATGACCGCGCAGTGTATGGCGGGGATGATGACAATGACAGCTCCGGAATACTTCGCTACGTATCGATTCGCCACACTGGTATTGCCATAGGCGACCAGGCGGGCAATGAGATCCAGGGACTGACTCTTGGCGGTGTAGGCCGGGGAACCATTGTGGAGTATGTGGAATCCTATGCCAGCGCCGATGATGGATTTGAATGGTTTGGTGGCACGGTAGACGGCAAGTATTTAGTATCTGCCTTCACCTCAGATGATAACTTCGACTGGGACGAGGGCTTCAGGGGACGCGGCCAGTTCTGGTTTGCGATCCAGGGAGGCGATGAAGCCGGACGGATTGCAGAAATGGACGGAAGCGCCACGGATGCAGAGAATACCACGCCATTTGGCCGGCCGATTGTATCGAACGTGACCTATATTGGTGCCGGAGCCGATCAGTTTCCGTTTCCCTCGGGTGATGGTAATGAAGCGCTGATCTTCCGCGATAACACTGGCGGAGAGTACCATAATAGTGTCATTACTGACTTTGGCAGTGAGCAGGGCCTGGCGATTACGATAGAAGATGTAAGTGGCGAGAACACCTTTGACAGCCGTACGCGACTGGAGCAGGGTGACCTTGCGCTGAAGAACAATATCTGGTTTGGATTTTCTGCCGGAGACAATGTTGCGGACTTTATCCCGCAGGAATTTGTCCGTACCTACCTTACAGCTCCTGAGAATAACAATCAGGTGACCGACCCCATGCTTCGCGGCATCGATCGCACCGAGGGTGGCGGAATGCTCGATCCAAGACCTGATGAAGCGAGTCCTGTCTGGAACGCTGCGCAGTCGTTGTCTGACTCCTGGTTTACCAACTCAAGTTATATCGGAGCTTTTGACGGTAGAAACTGGATGCAGGGATGGACGGCATTAGATGAGAAAGGATATCTGAACAATGATTTGGTAACTGACCTTGAAGAGGTTGGGTATACAGGTCCTGAAGCTATCACACTCAATCAAAACTATCCAAACCCATTCAACCCAACGACACAGATTTCATTTACGCTGCCCAGCAGTGAGAATGTATCTCTTGAAGTATTCGACATTACAGGACGTAGTGTTGCTACTCTCGTGAGTGGTGTACAGCCTGCAGGTACAAATACTGTGCAGTTTGATGCCTCTAACTTATCAAGTGGCATGTACATCTACAGGCTACAAAGCAACAGCCTGACAATCACACGAAAAATGATGCTTGTTAAATAAGAATATGCAATCGGGTCCACTGTCCTGTGGGCCTGTTTTGTGTGCTGATCAAGGGGAGCTCCGTAGATTCGGAGCTCTCTTTTTTTTTGGATACAAAAATCAGAGGTAACAATTGCTTAACGGCAGTAACATATTCAGGTAATCTTATTTGGGTATCATACACACGTTCATATAATTGGTGAAGATATCTTAGCTCTTCACTGAATGAGCTGATCACATTAAAAAGAGCTCCGGGGAACCGGGGCTTTTTTTGTGCCGAATAAATTTTTGATGCAACAGGGAACCCGTCTTCGTTACTCTGCGTTGTAAGGGTCGATACAAATTAAATATAAGCTATTGATCTACGTAACACGAAAATCCCATTTTAATGCCGCTCACAGACTCCATAATCCTGAAAAATCGGATCAGTGGAACAAAGACGTGTTCGGTAAATGCAATAACCCCAATTGGCACGGCCATAATTACATTATGGAAGTGACAGTTGCTGGTGACCCGGATCCTGACACAGGATACGTGATCGATCTCGGAGTTTTAAAGAGTATCATCCAAACGAATATATTGGACAAGTGTGACCATAAGAATTTGAATCTGGAAGTTCCTTTTTTAGAAGGAGTGATCCCAACATCAGAAAATTTGGTTAAAGCATTTTTCCAGGAACTTGAAGACGATATTAGCGCAAAAGCATACGGCCCATCAAAGCTTCATTCGGTGAAGCTTTTTGAGACCGAGCGAAACGTAGCGGAATATTGTCCTAACCCTCGCATTTAAAAAGTGCTATTACCCCAAGACGCATGATTACAACACAGTTAAAACGTTTCTACGACCCCACGTTTACAGTAACAGATCAGTATAAAGCAAGCCTGCCTGACCTTCAGAACGGTCCGGCCTCATTGATTGAAGGCGCCAATGTACCGATACAACAGGTGGGAATTTCCAATTTCAAACTCCCTCTAAAGTATCCAACGCCATCCGGGGATCTGCTAACGCTTGAAACATCTGTCGACGGGTATGTTGGCCTCGATGCCGGCAAAAAAGGGATCAATATGAGCCGTATTATGCGGACATTCTATGATTTTAAAGACGAGATTTTTCACCCCGGCAAACTCGAAGAGCTTCTCAAAGCTTATAAAGAAGATCTCGGCAGCCAGACAGCATTTCTGAAACTCTCGTTCAGCTACCCGATGATGCAGCAAAGTTTGCGATCGGGGCTTGAGGGGTATCAATATTATGATGTTTCTTTTGAAGGCAAGCTTGATGAATATGGCCGTTTCAGCAAATTCATGCATCTGGATTTCGTGTACAGCAGCGCCTGTCCGTGTTCATTCGAACTTGCCGAGCACGCCAGGGAGCAGCGGGATGTCGCCACAATTCCACACAGCCAGCGAAGTGTTGCGTCAATATCAGTTGAATTGTGCGAAGATATCTTCGTTGATCAGCTTGTTGAGCTCAGCCGCGATGCCCTTTACACCGAGACACAGGTGATGGTAAAACGGGAAGATGAGCAGGCGTTTGCTGAAATGAATGGCGCCTATCAAAAATTTGTGGAAGATGCAGCCCGGCTTCTATATGACCAACTTAATGAAGACGAGTCGATAAAGGATTTCGTGGTAAGATGTGCTCATCTCGAAAGTTTGCACAGCCATGATGCTGTCAGCCGGATCTGCAAAGGCATTCCAAATGGGATGCGGTAAGCAGTATAAACGTACCTCGGGTCGCTGACCCGAGTGGGCTGATACCCTATTGAAAAACTGAACTCGGTGATAAGTTCATGCCCTTACCAAAGTCATCGCAGATCAAGGTGCGGCATGATTAAGTTGATTAAAGTTTGATACCAAAAACCCGGACGCTCACAGGAACCTTCGAAAAGCACTCAGTTACGCTGTCAGGTCCAAAATCAAAGCTTATACGTATCTCGGGTCGCTGACCCGAGTGGGCTGATAACCTATTGAAAAACTGAACTCGGTGATAAGTTCATGCCCTTACCAAAGTCATCGCAGATCAAGGTGCGGCATGATTAAGTTGATTAAAGTTTGATACCAAAAACCCGGGCGCTTACAGGAACCTTCGAAAAGCACTCAGGTACGCTGTCAGGTCCAAAATCAAAGTTTATACCTGAATCCGGGGAAGCGAGTCAGGCGACCCGCTCTACGTAGCTCGGGTCGCTGACCCGAGTGGACTCGTCATTCAAACAACGCATCGAATTTCAAAACGATTCTTTAGCCAATAAATCGAAATAAATTTACAAGTGTGCTCTCACGTTCGGGTCTTGTTGAATAATATCAGCCAAAAATGAGATTCATGCTTTTTCTGAATTTGAGGAAGCGGGTCAGCGACCCGCTTTACAAGACCGAATCACATTACATTGTATGCAATAAATACGATGATCGAGAGGGTGAAAATATAGCCCATAAGAGCTAGTAAACCGTCTTTGGCGATAAGTGAAAGTCCAAAAGCGGTGAGTGCAGCACCGGCGAAGTTTGCGCTGAACGGAATAAATTCCATGACTGGCATTGCCAGCGAAATGAGCAGACAAATAACCGCCACAACATAATTCATAGCACCAGAGGTTAAAAACGTAAGTCGCGGACTCAAAAGGCGGTCGATATAATCTGCTGGTTTTTTAAGTTTATTGATAGCTTTGTGCAGCGTCTCCTTTTTTACGGATCTCTTTAGAAGAGCATTTGGAAGCCACAAGTTATTTCGATTAAACAAGAGCTGAATTGCTACCAAAAAAACAATAATTCCGATAATCGTGGGGACCCCCGGAATGTCTCCAACTAAAGGAGCGAGTGTAATAATACCTGCAACGAGAAGTATCGGGCCAAATGATCGGCGACCCACCATTTCTAAAATGTCGCCAATTGAAACATCATCGCAATCTTTGGAAGATTCCATGATTTTATCAAGAACCTGTCTGATTGTGGTGAGATTATTACTATTCTCCATTCGATGAAGATAATGTAGAGTAAGACCTCCAAGGTTTTTCCACCAAAGGGATCACTTTGTGAAAACCCTGGAGGTCTCGGAGTAAATCGATCTTTTTAAGTAATTAGAGTCTATCTGCCAATCGCCCTGTCGATCAGCTTTTTCTGTTCGGCTTCATGAATTTTCTTCTGTCCAGCGGCGGGTGAGGCTGATGCCTGACGGCCTGCATAAATCAATTTTTGACCGTCTGACAGCAAATTATTTAACCGCGGAGACACAAATGTCCAGCCACCCATATTTTGGGGTTCTTCCTGGCACCAGACAATCTCTTTTAGGTTTTTATATGAATCAAGTGCCTTTGTGATGTCGTTATTTGGGAATGGATAAAATTGTTCAAGCCGGGCGACTGCAAGATTTTCGTGATCTTTTTTCTTCCCATTCTTATCTCCATCACCGTTCTCATCATCATCCTCAAGTTCTTTCAGTATATCGTAATAAACTTTTCCCGAACAGATAATAAGTCGTTCAATGGAATCCTTGGATTCAATGTCATCGTCGATAAATGGCATATACCTTCCATTACCGAGTTCGTCAACATTACAGACGGCCATCGGATGCCGCAAAAGGCTCTTGGGCGACATGATAATCAGCGGCTTTCGTTTTTCCTGAAGAATTTGTTTCCTGAGTGCATGATAGTACTGAGCAGGAGTTGTGAAATTAGCCACTTGCATATTGTCCTCTGCACACAGCTGCAAGAAGCGTTCAAGCCGTGCCGATGAGTGTTCGGGCCCCTGACCTTCGTAACCGTGTGGCAGGGTCATAATGAGGGATGTTTTCTGCCCCCATTTGGCTTCAGAGGCCGAGATATACTGATCGATAATAACCTGGGCGCCATTCACAAAATCTCCAAACTGGGCTTCCCAAATCACAAGTGCTTCCGGATTTGATGCACTGTATCCAAATTCGAAGCCAAGGGCTGCGAATTCACTCAGCAAGCTGTTGTATGGATAGAATTCTGCCTGATCGTCCGTCAGGTTATTCAGCGGAACAAATCGCTGTTGCGTTTTTGTGCCGTGCAGTACCACATGTCTGTGGCTGAAAGTACCCCGCTCAACATCCTGGCCCGTCAATCGGATCGGCGTTCCGCTTTGCAGAAGGGAGCCAAATGCAAGTGCTTCAGCAAATCCCCAGTCTATTTTCTTCTCATTTTTTTCTGCAGCTTCAGCACGTTTTGCTAATTGCCTGAGGAGCTTAGGATTTGCATCAAAGTCATTTGGTACGGTGTTAAGTTTTACTGCAATTTCTTTTAGTTTATCAACCGGGTAAGTTGTATCGGGATAATCATCCCACTCTTTCTGCTTGGTCTCGGAGCGGTCCAGCATTCTCTCTGTTACTTCAAGAGCCGGTGAACTTTTAGCATCTTCAAACGCTTGCTGAAGGAGTTCATCAAACTCATCGAAGATATCCTGCATTTCGTCTTCAGTGAAATCGGCTTTTCTAAGGAGCTCTTCCACATATATGTCCCGCACAGGCGAGTGATTTTCAATCTCTTCATACATGCCGGGCTGCGTAAAGGCCGGTTCATCGCCTTCATTATGACCATGTTTCCTGTAACAAATAAGATCGATAACCACATCCTTCTTGAATTTCTGCCGGTAGTCCAGGGCCATTTTTATGGCATGGACGGCCGATTCAGGATTATCTCCGTTTACGTGAAAGATCGGAGCCAGAATCATTTTGGCGATATCTGATGCGTACTCGGTGGAGCGGGCATCGGACGGCAGAGTTGTAAATCCGATCTGGTTGTTGATGATTACATGGATGGTCCCGCCGGTTTCATACCCCCGAAGCTGAGACATATTCAGCGTTTCAGCAACAACACCCTGCCCGGCAAATGCGGCATCTCCGTGGATCAATACAGGCGCGACAGATTTGTACGCTTTATCTTCGCTGTCTTTTTGATCCTGAATGGCACGTGTCGCACCTTCAACCACTGGGTTTACGGATTCAAGGTGGCTTGGGTTTGGCAGTAGTTCAAGCTCTATATCTTTGCCGGCTGAAGTTTTGTACGTTCCTTTAGCACCCAGGTGATATTTTACGTCACCTGATCCCTGGATAGTGCTTGGGTCGATGTTACCCTCAAAATCGGCAAAAACCTTACTGTAAGGTTTGTTCATCACGTTCACGAGAATATTCAGCCGCCCGCGGTGGGCCATCCCAAGAAAGAATTTCTGAATGTCGTTTTCACCCGCCTGCTCCATCAGGAAGTGCATCATTGGAATGAGTGTTTCAGCACCCTCAAGAGAGAACCGCTTGTGCCCGATGTATTTCTTGTGCAAAAACTGTTCAAACGCCATTGCCTGGTTCAGTTTGTGCAGAATATTTTCTTTGTCGTCTTTGGTAAGGTCGGGGGTGTTTGTTGTGGACTCCATTTGCTGGCGAAGCCATTTTCGTTCATCTAAATCCAGCAGGTGCATATATTCTGCACCAATTTTGCCACAGTATGTATCCCGTAAAAGTTTAATAATGTCGCGGAGTTTGGCGCTCTTATACCCGCCAAGGCCGCCGCAATAAAACTCGCGATCCAAATCCCAGAGAGTCAGTCCGTAATATTCAAGGTCCAGGTCCGGACTATGCCCGGGTTTTGTTTCCAGCGGGTCAAGATCAGCAAGTACGTGACCTCGCATCCTGTACATATTAATGAGCCGCCAGACGGCAATGGCCCGCCGATCCTGCTCAAGCGTATTTCCTGCACCGCTAAGCTGGCCGTGATACTGGTCGTCTCCGAAGGGGAGAGGTTCATAGGGGATATCCAAATCTTTGAATATCTTATCAAAAAAGGTCTCTTCACCATTGAGCAGCTGGTGGATTTTTTTCAGAAATGAACCCGATTCCGCTCCCTGAATCACACGGTGATCGTAGGTACAAGTGATCGACATCACTTTGCTGACACCGAGCTGGTTCAATACATCCTGGGCCATCGACTGAAACTCAGCAGGGTAGTTGATGGCACCCGTGGCAATGATGGCGCCCTGATTCTTCATCAGCCTCGGCACCGACGATACTGTTCCGATTGTTCCGGGATTAGTTACACTGATAGTTGTATTCTGGAAATCGCTAATTTCAAGATTACCGTTTCTTGCTTTATCAATGATTTCAGCATAGGCGTAAAGAAACTCTTTGAAACTCATCTTGTCCACCCCTTTAATATTCGGGACCACAAGATTACGAGAGCCGTCTTTTGATTGAAGGTCAACAGCAATACCAAGGTTTACCTGCCCCGGCTCTACACGGTAGTGCGACCCGTCTTTTTGGGTATAATAGCAGTTAAGAGTCGGAAAATCTTTAAGCGCCTGGATAACTGCCCATGCAATAAAATGGGTAAAGGAAGCTTTGGGTTGACCGCTTTGCAGCAGGTGGCGGTTGATTATTGCCCGGTCTTCGGTGAGCATTTTCATGGGCAATACACGCAGCGACGTAGCCGTGGGTACCTCGATGCTCTCATCCATGTTTTCAACAATCTTGGAAGCAACTCCTTTGATTTTGTGGAGTTCAGCTCCTTCAGGTATCTCTTTCTCCTGCGGCTGTTTCTTTTTTGGGGCCGGTTCTTTTTTCTTTTTGGTCTTTTTTGATTCCGGGGCCTCTTTTTCCCTGGCCGTCTGAGCACCTGAACCGACAGCTTCAGATGCTGATTTTCCGTTTAGCTCATCAAAATAACGTCTCCAGTGGTCCGGAACTTTGTTGGGATCTTCCTGATATTGATCATAAAGTTCTTCAACAAGTGCGGAATTGGGGCCAAAAACTGCTTCTAATGATTTCAAAATGGATATCTGTGTGTGTTTTAATAAAGTAGTTAAAAAACAATAGATCTATTGTCGGGCAATTGCTTTCAACAGGAGTTGATAAGCGGGGCTACCTGCCACAATAGCGGTACCAAATTAACCATTTAATCTTAAAAAAACGATTGATTTCAGCTTGTATGATGATCTGAATCTTTTATCAAACTTAGATTTAATGGCTCTGTTGTATTGGTTATATTGAACGGGTCTACAAACCTAACAATTCGCAAACAAAACGCACATGAGCACCAGCAGTAAAGCCACGTTAACAGGAGCTGAAGATATCACATGGGACCTATCGGATCTCTATTCATCCATCGATGATCCTGCACTTAAAGAAGACAAGCAAAATGTTCAGTCGCTCGCCCGCGACTTTTCAGAAAAATATAAAGGACGCGTAGCCAATCTTTCGGCGGAAGAGCATGCGGAGTCACTGGAAGAATATGAAGAGATTGTTGAACTGGCGGGTAAGATCGGGTCATATGCCCAGCTAAAATGGTCGACCAATACGGAAGATCCGGCGCTGGGAAAGCTGTTACAAGAGGCGCGGGAACTTGGTTCAGAGATCAGTCAAATACTGGTGTTCTTTAGCGTGGAGTGGATGAAAGTGAGCGATGAAAAAGCTGATGAACTTATTGAAGACCCAAAGCTAAGTCGCTGGAAACACTATCTTACGACATCCCGCCTGTACAAACCTCATACGCTGAGTGAGGATGCTGAAAAAGTGATGAGCGCAAAATCTGTCACATCCCGGTCCGCCTGGAACCGGTATTTTGATGAAACGCTGGGGGCGGCACGATTTGACCTTGATGGTGAATCGTTGACAGAACAGCAGGTGTTGAGCAAGCTGCATAGCCCGGACCGGGATCTGAGGAAACGAGCACATGAGTCGCTGACAAGCACATTCAAAGATCACTCCAGGACACTGACCTTTGTTTTCAATACGATCTTATCAGATAAACACACCAACGATAAACTTCGTGGCTACGACAGCTGGATCTCATCCCGGAATCTTGCAAACGAGATCGATCAGTCCACGGTTGACAGCCTCATTAACTCAGTGACAGGCAAGTACGATCTGGTTCAGCGCTATTATAAATTAAAACGGGACCTGTTAGGCTACGATAAGCTGTACGACTACGATCGGTACGCGCCACTCGCATCAACCCGAAAGCAAATTAGCTGGGAGGAGGCCAGGGAAAATGTGCTTGAAGCATATGGAGATTTTCATCCTGAGATGAAGAAAATTGCCGGAGAATTTTTTAGCGAGCGCTGGATTGATGCGGCCATTAAACCGGGTAAACGTGGCGGCGCTTATTCTGCAAGCACAGTAACCACGGTTCATCCCTATGTATTTATGAATTACGACGGGCAGCTGCGCGATGTACAGACACTGGCTCACGAACTGGGCCATGGTGTGCATCAATACCTGTCAAGAAAACAGGGTGAACTGCAGTCATCTACGCCTTTGACCACCGCTGAAACAGCATCCGTGTTTGGTGAAATGCTCGTGTTTAATCGCCTGATGGAGTCGCTCGACGATCCCAAAGAGCAGCTCGCACTGCTGACCAGCAAGATTGATGATACGATCGCGACGGTTTTTCGGCAAATATCAATGAACCGGTTTGAAGATAGCATCCATACGGCCCGCAGAAGCGATGGGGAACAAACCACAGAACAGTTTTCTGAGATGTGGTACAACACGCAACACGCGCTATACGGTGATTCCGTTGAACTTACCGACGAATACAAACTCTGGTGGTGCTACATTCCACATTTCCTGCATACGCCGGGCTATGTGTACGCCTATGCCTTTGGTGAGCTCTTGGTCTTGGCACTATACGACGCCTACCGAAGCGGCCAGGAAGGTTTTTCGGACAGCTACATTGAGCTGCTTGAAGCAGGCGGCTCTGATTGGCCTCACAATATTGTAAGTAAAATGGGTATCGACATCCGGGATGAATCTTTCTGGAACCGGGGTTTGTCTCTCTTCGAGGATATGATTACCCGCGCAGAAGAACTTTCGAAAGAAATTCAAAAATAAACGGCAGTATTCATTGATGAAAAGAGAAGAAAAGTCGCTTGTTGAGTTTAAGCAGATCATGGATGACCTCGTTCACTTGCTTAGAAAATCTACACTTTCGCAAACCGTCTACCTCAATTGGGTAAACAGGTCCAGAAAGCAGTTTGTGCTCGAAACACAGTCGACCTCTTTACCAAACGTCATGTTTCGGGACAGGGTGATGTTTGATCAGCATTTCCTGGAGCCCTATGCTGACCTGCAAGAGATAAAAACACTTAAGGTAGGACGTGATGTAAGCGAGGACGATCTTAAACATTACTATGATTTTGTGCCGGTGAGGTACATGCTGCTGATTCCTTTCCGAAACAACGGTGAAACGGTTGCTATTACGGCCCTAGAAACCGAAACCCCGTTTTCTATTTCTGATCATGACGACTCTATATCGGCCTATCGCAGTGCCTTGGCAAATGTTTTGAATACTTATCTTGAACTGACCGACTTGCACGGCCAGGAAGAAGTCTGGGCAGACTACGAGGTATCCCTGGAGAAAATTAATTCAAAACATCATAAAGTAGATATACTTAAGCGGATGGCAGATGAGATGCAAAAGCTATTGCCTTCGGGCGGTGTTTCTGTTGTTTTGCGCGGAATGGAGGTTTGGACCACAGTTTTCAATACGTCTGATTCAGACATTAGCCCGTTGCCCGGTTTGGTGATGGAGGAGAAATCGATGGCCTACGATGCTCTCCAAAAAGGAGAACCCCAGTTTTCGATTCATTTCAATCAGAATCCAAAACGAATTTCCGGCGACGAACAGAAGACAGAAGGAGCATCGCTTGCGGTTCCGATGATCATCAACGGGCGCAGGCACGGGGTTGTACTGGCCTACGACAAAAATCCGCTTACGTTTAAGGAATCGACCAAGCATCAAATAATTAATCTTGTCAGAACTGCGGTATTATCAATCCAGGTCAATCTTGATCGGCTGGCGGTTGATAAAGATCTGTTTACCTCAGACTACGGCAACTTTATTCCGGATTTGTGGGAGCTTTCATTGCAGAAAGAGATGCATTATGGAAATAAGCGGGACTACACACTCTGGTTTGGATTTATAACATTAGATAACCTGCAGGCGCTTCGGTCAAAATATAGACTGGAAGAGCTCAACCGTATTCAGCGGACCATGGTTAAACTACTCAATCCTAACCATTTTGGGGCCAACGGGTTTATTGGGTTCAACAGCGACTATGTGATGACATATCTTGTGTATTGCCGCTCAGAGCAAAAATACAGCGAATGGGTTCAGGCGGTAGAACAAAAGTTCCGGACACCGATTGAGCTTTCGGATGGAAAACAGATTAAACTTGGAATAAAGTGTGGTTCCGTTCGTGTAGATTCACGGTTTGAGGATATTCACGATGTTATTTCTACTGCAAAAAAAGAGTTGTCCGGGGTAATGAATGCCACAGGTTAACAGAATAATTTATTGTCTATGTCAAGATTTATAGTGCTGGTAATTGATGGGCTTGGGATCGGGGCGCAAGAAGATGCTGATCAGTATGGGGATTCAAATGCTGACACGCTGGGTCATGTAACTGGGGTTACAGGCGTGAGGCTGCCAAAATTTGAGCAGTTAGGTATGGGTAATATCAGGCCTCTGGCATCGATACCGGAAACTGACCGGCCTCTTGCCTCATGGGGTAAAATGCGGGAGGTATCACCGGGCAAAGATTCAACAACCGGCCATTGGGAGCTTGCGGGTATTCATCTCGGCCGTCCGTTTCCCACATTTCCAAACGGATTCCCGGAACCGGTTGTCCGTGCCTTTTGTGAAGGTATTGGCGTTGAAAAGGTTCTGTGCAACCGGCCTTATTCGGGCACCAATGTAATTGCCGATTATGGGGAGGAGCATTTGAAAACGGGATATCCCATTCTGTACACCTCGGCCGACAGTGTATTTCAGGTTGCCTGTCATGTTGATGTAGCCAATGTTGAAACCCAATACAAGTGGTGCAAATTTGCGCGGCACAATGTTGCGGTGGGGGATGCTGAGGTCGGCCGCGTCATTGCAAGGCCATTTGAAGGAAAACCGGGAGAGTTTGAGCGATTATCAGGCCAGCGGAAAGATTTCTCTTCCATACCACCGGAGCCAAACCTATTATCATTGCTTCAGGACAATCAGATCAAAACGTATTCTATTGGGAAAGTGATTGATCTGTTTGCCGGAAACCATTTTACGCAGTACAGAAAAACAAAAAGCAATGCAGAGGGCCTCTCACAACTGTTAAGTTTGCTGAGTGCCGGTATTGATCAAAGTTTCATTTTTGCAAACCTTATCGATACAGATCAGCTTTTCGGGCATCGCCAGGACCCTGACGGTTATGCATCGTGCCTTGAAGAGATTGACAGGGCGCTGCCAGCCATTTTAGGAAAGCTAACAGAAAACGATGTATTGGTAATTACCGGCGATCACGGAAACGATCCGGCTGATGACAGTACCGATCATACCCGGGAATTTGTGCCGCTGCTGGTGTATCAAAAAACATCGGAAGCTAAAGATATTGGCGTTCGGGAGACATTTTCTGATGTAGCTGCTTCAGTGCTTTCGTATTTTACGATACACAACAAGCTGCCCGGAGACTCGTTTATTTAAAATGAATATTCAAATTAGCGGTTATTCCTTTTCTTTTTATCCGAATTTTTCTATTTTAGTTGATTGGATAAAAATAATCAGGCAACAAATATCGCTTTCGTTCGTATCATCTATATGACCATTTGCCAAGTTCATCCCTTCGTAGTAAAACCAATCAAATTATTTAATTGTGGCTAAAAGCTCAGGAATTTCTACACGCGAGTCTGAATCCTTAGACCGCTATCTTCACGAAATTGGAAAAGAAAAACTCATTACACCCGATGATGAAGTTCGGCTTGCCAAGGAGATACAAAAAGGATCGCAGCGTGCTCTCGAAGATTTAACCAAAGCCAACCTGCGGTTTGTTGTATCTGTTGCAAAACAGTATCAGAATCAGGGGCTCTCGCTTGGAGATCTTATTAATGAAGGTAATCTCGGTTTGATTAAAGCCGCCAAGCGGTTTGATGAAACCCGTGGATTTAAATTTATATCTTACGCCGTTTGGTGGATTCGGCAATCGATTCTGCAGGCACTGGCCGAACAGAGCCGAATTGTTCGTCTGCCGCTAAACAGGGTAGGTGCACTTAACAAAATCGGTAAAGAACTTTCAAAACTTGAGCAGGAGTACGAGCGTGTGCCGTCAGCTGCTGAATTAGCTGAAAGTCTTGAAATGACCGTTTCTGAAGTAGCGGATACGCTGAAGATCAGCGGCCGCCATCTCTCAATGGATGCGCCATTCGCACAGGGAGAAGATAACCGTCTGCTTGACGTGCTGGAGAACGAAGAGATTCCGGATCCGGACAATGAGCTGATGGGGGAATCTCTGAAAGTTGAGATTGAACGAGCACTTTCAAAACTCACCAAACGCGAAGCAGAAGTCATTCGGCTCTATTTCGGAATTGGTCGCGAACACTCTCTCACGCTTGAAGAGATTGGCGAACGATTTGATCTTACGCGCGAACGTGTGCGTCAGATTAAAGAGAAGGCTCTTCGAAAGTTGCGCCACCACAACAAAAGCGCTGCTCTTCGTGCTTACCTGGGATAATCTATTTGGAAAAAGTGTCCCCTTATAAGGGAGACTCTTATAGTCGCAATATAAGAATTGAACATTCCGGTACTTTACTAATTTTTATACTCAAAACCCATTGCAACCCAATGGGTTTTGTTATTCACATGAACATGTGATTTTCTTCCTCGGTTGTTCTTGTTAGATTAACGAGAATATGCGCCACTCTATCGTAATATCATTTGCTTTCCTTCTAATCGGGTTTGTCCAAAACCTGACTGCCCAATCTATGCCGTTTCGTACCTATTCCATTGAAAACGGCTTGAGTGAATCTGTCATTCACAGCATGATCCAGGATGAAAAGGGATTTATTTGGCTTGGCACCGGGTTCGGCTTAAACCGTTTTGATGGGATTGAGTTCAAAAAATGGTACGAAGAGGATGGTCTCCCAAATAACCGGGTAAACGCACTGAAGCAGGCAGAAGACGGAAAAATATGGATCGGAACAGACGCAGGCCTGGCTTACCTTGAAAATGACAGCATTCATACCCCCGATATTTTTGAACCTGTAATAGAATCTGTCGTCCTTTCGGTCTACGAAGACAGAGAAGGAGCGGTATGGGTAGCTACTGAGGGAAATGGCCTCTGGAAATATGAAAATTCAGGCCGGTTTGTTAATATTTCTCACGATCACGGATATAGAAATTTAATGGCCCGTTCCGTGGTTGAAGACGATGATGGAGTAATTTGGGTAGGCACCGCCGCGGGATTGTTCAGCTATAACGAATCTGCATTCAGAAAACATTCAGGGTCTGAGGGTATTCCCGAAGTACCCATCAATGAAATGAAAATTAATGAGAGCGGAGAGCTTTGGATGGCTACCGATTCAGGGCTTATAGCAGTCACGGATGAGGGCATTGAAAGGTATAATAAAGAATCAGGTCTGAATGATTGCAGAATTTACTCCCTTTCGTTTGCATCGGGAAACGGGATGTGGGTAGGATCCGAATCGGGCGCGTCGTATTTCGATGGCAATAGCTTTGATAATTATACATCTGACAATGGGCTTAATGCCGTTATTGTTTATGAAACGATGATTGACAGAGAGGGAAACGTTTGGCTGGGAACATTGGGTGGAGGAGCCAATATTTTTCTTGGAAAACTATTTCAGAATTTTAGCGTCGATACCGGCCTTGCCAACAATGTGATTGTAGGTTTTGAGGAAGATTATCTTGGCAATGTGTGGGTAGCAACTTACGGAGGTGGCATTCATAAATACGATGGGTCGGAGTTTGAACACTATAATCAAACTGACGGACTGATTGATGATAAAGTTTATGTGATTACTGAAGACAGCCAGAACAGGCTTTGGATTGGAACGCGGAGCGGTATAAGTCTTTTTGAGGATGGCAAGTTCAGAACAATTCCTGATTCGGTGTTTCCGTTTAAATCTGTTCGTGATATTTATGAAGATGAGGAGACCGGCGATTTCTGGATTGCTACCTACAACAGTGGAGTTATTCGTTTTGATGGAGATTCTTACGAGCAATTCAATACAAGCAGCGGGCTTCTCAGCAATACAGTGATGAATATCAAAAAAGATGAAAGCGGGAGGATGATATTCGCTACCTATGGCGGTGCTGCTATTCTCGATAATGGAATATTTGAACATATTACAATTGCCGACGGACTCCCAAATAACGGTGTGATTCACGTTTATATAGATGATGAGGGTGTTTATTGGTTTTCAACTTTTAGCGGCATTGCTTCTTACGACGGCTCCGATATTCGCGCCATATCTACAGATACACAATCAAGCACCATCAGCTACTACATTTTACAGGATGCGGACAAACGCTATTGGGTTGGCACTAACAGGGGAATATATCTCTTCAAACCGGATCAGTTTTTTAACGCTGAGTCGACTGTTGAGCAAATCAAATCGTTTAAACTGTTTGATCGCAACCAGGGGCTTGTTGCAAATGAACTGAATGCGGGTGGTTCCCTTGTGGCATCAGATTCAACGATTTGGCTTGGGTCGGTTGAAGGGCTGAGCCATTTTTTTCCCGAGAAGATTGATACAAACAGAACGCCACCGGGCATTGAATTTGAAGAAATTTTGATGAGCGGTCAGTCCCAAACAAACTATTCCGATAATGTATTTACTCACGATGAGAATTTTCTCCAGATCAGTTATACAGGGCTGAGTTTTCAAAGCCCTAACCAGATATTATATGAATACAGGCTGGCGGGACTCGAGGAAGAGTGGCAAACCACAAGGAACCGGACCGTCCGCTACACGTCTTTGCCACCGGGCGATTATCGGTTTAGAATCCGTGCCTATAATGCTGATGGTATACGAAGCACCGAAGAAGCGAGATTTGCTTTTGTGATCAACCATCCGGTATGGCAGCAATGGTGGTTTTTAGCACTCATCGGTCTCGCTGTGATTGGCCTGATTATATTTTACTATAGGCACTTCAGGGCAAAAAAGCAGATAGATATTGAGCGGATGCGTGTTCAGATTGCGAGCGATCTTCACGACGATGTGGGATCGAGTCTCACAGAGCTTGCACTCCAGACAGACTTTCTGCAGGCAGGAGAGGTGTCTGATGAACTCCGGGACACACTAAAACAGCTTGGCGATCAAAGCAGGAAAATTGTGACCAGTCTGGACGATATTGTATGGTCTATTGACGCACGAAATGACACGGCCGGCGACATGACCGACAGAATGCAGGATTATGTGAACCAGGTATTCAGAAGCGGAACACCGGAAGTTCACTATCATTTCGACAACCTGGAAATGGACGATCGTCTGCCTGTAAATATTAAGGAGAACATCTATCTGATTTTTAAGGAAGCAGTGAATAACATTGCAAAGCATTCTGATGCTGATCGGGTGGATATTACGTTTGCATACGATGGAAAAGATTTTAAGCTTAAAGTAGTTGACAATGGATCCACATCAAACGGCAGCCGAAAAAGCGGCCAGGGTCTGAGGAATATTAAATTACGATCGGAGCGAATTGGGGCTGATGTCGAAATCCGTAATGGTGATGGATTTACGGTTGAGGTAGAAGGTAATGTTTAAACCGCAAATGAGGACATAAATATGATCAACGTAGGGATAGTTGAAGACAATGAAAAAATCAGGGACCTCATACAGCGATATCTCGATATGCAGGACGGGTTAACCTGTAAAGCGGCAATGGAGTCTGTGGAAGATATGCTTGATTATCTTGAAAAAGAGTCGAAACCTGATGTTCTCCTTATGGATATTCAGCTGCCCGGCATGTCTGGCATAGAAGGTATAGGCATCATTAAAGAGAAGTATCCCGACATTGAGATTATCATGCTTACGGTATATCACGATTCCCACAAAATATTTGATTCGCTGATGGCCGGTGCCTCTGGATATTTACTGAAACACACATCACTTCCTGAAATTAAGGAATCGATAGAGAACCTGGCTGCCGGAGGCGCCCCGATGTCACCTCAAATTGCCCGAAAGGTGATTCAGCATTTCAATAAGCCCGATAAGAAAAAAAAGACGGAAAGCGATTTAACACCCAGAGAGCAGGATATTGTGAACGGCCTGGTTGATGGTTTGAGCTATAAGCTAATTGCCGATCGCTTCGATATTTCTATTGATACGGTACGTGCACACATACGAAACATTTACAAGAAACTTCACGTTAACTCAAAAGCTGAAGTTATTACAAAATCACTCAGAGGCGAGATTTGAGGTTCACTGACTCTGATGCACTGTCTGTGATGTGATGGCTTCACATGTTTATGTGATACAATAAGAGTTTGGAATATTGTATTTTATATGCAGAGGATAATATTAACCACAGATCCGGTGGAAGCCATGAATACCGCAACTATCAAATCCATACTTTTAGCAGCATTTGCAGGTTTATTTGCAACCGGCTGCTATACACAACTCGAAACTGTTGAAAAAGGCCACGCAACCTACACAGCGCCGACCGGCTCAACGACAATAACTCAGCAGCCACAGCGGCCACAGTCTGGCCAGGCACCTGTTCGTACTGAACGACCGGAACGGGCCGAGCAGATTGTAAATGAAGAAGATTATGAGCTCGGGTATGAAGACGGATGGGAAGATGCCGAATCTTATTTCTTCAAAGACTACGAAACCGAGCAGTGGTACGATGAGCGAGGGGCGTCTTTGTCTCATGGTACAGGATCGACTGTAATCAATAATTATTACGGGTATCATGATCCATTTTATCGATCACCCTACTATTATTCTCATTATCCCTACTATGGGCACTATGGCTATCCCAGATTCAGAGACGGATTCTATTTTTCAATTGGCTGGGGCTGGGGATATTCTCCATACAGATATTACGATCCATTCTACACAGTTTATCCGGGTGGATTTTATTATGGCGGACATCATCCTTTTTACGGCTACGGTTACGGATATAACAACTACATTTACATAGCTACGACATCTTCAAGAGCCGTACGAAACAATAAAATCAGATCCTCAGGATTGTATTCCGATGGTGTAAGAGGATCCGGGCGAACGAGATCTGAAGCACGCTCCAATATTCGCACGACCCGATCAGACGCCAGGTCTAACATCAGAAGCCGACAGGTTGATCGCACATCCACCCGGTCAAACATTAGGCGATCATCCGGTACGGTTCGGTCCCGCGGCACTACAAATAGAACCGTTAGAAGCCGATCCTCATCATCAAGTACCGGCAGAAGTGTCAACCGTTCTAGCGGCAACAGAAGCCGAAGCAGCGGAACAGTGCGTCAGGGCAGCAACAGAAGCAGCCGGAGCAGCGGAAATGTCCAGCAGCGAAGCAATAACCGGAGTTCATCCGGAAGCGGCACAGTAAGAAGCCGGGGAAGTTCATCAAACAATAATAGGTCTACCGGCAGCAGTGCGCGTCAGAGAAGTGGAAATAAAGGAAGTTCATCAGGCAGCGCAAGAAGCCGAAGCGGTAACCGGGGCAATAATAAATCAGCCGCGGCTATCAGCAGCCGAAACAGTGACCCTTCGCAGGTTACGGTTTTACCACGCCGCACATCATCAACAATTACAAGAAACTCCCGGTCGTCATCAATCTCAACCGCCATTATTCAGAACAGAATACGAACCGTTGATTCTCAGGATCGCTCTTCACGAGTGAATTTCAGGAGTAGTTCCAATCGCAGCGGTGTTGGCAATTTCTTTAAACGGGTAGGATCTGCTGTTCTCGAATCGGCTGTCAATAGCAGAAGCAATGTTTCGATCAATAGAACAAGAAGCAGCAGCTCAAGCCGGTCGGGAAGTACAGTTAGATCTTCAAGCAACCGATCCAGCTCAGGATCATCTGTAAAACGTACACGCTCAAGCTCAAACAACAGTAAGAGCAGATCGTCATCAAGCAGAAGTCGATCTTCAGGCTCAAGCAGCGATAGAAATTAAATATGTTTAGCCGGGTAAATCCACAGGCAGATTTCACACCGCGGCCCTAAATTAAGGTTTAATCAAAAATCTTTAAATAATTTATATTAGTTGTAATTACTAAAAACTAAAATGAACCGGTAAAATCATGAATAAAGAAACTATACAACCCATACTATTTGTTTTGGTTGCCGGCTTCTTCTTAACTGGTTGTTACACTCAGCTTAAATTTACAGATAAAGAGCAAACAACCTATAATTTAACAGATACTCCAGCTATCAGTTACTACAATCCATTTTATGGCTACATTTCTGACCCATATTACATCAGGTCTCAGTATCCAATGTACAGCTATGGATTTGGATTCGGTCTTTATTATGAAAATTTTGGGCTGAACAATTTTGATTCAATTGTATATACCCCTTCAGATGATGAACGTAGATATAAAATAAGGTCATCCGGTTTATATTCGTCAGGTGATCGAGTTGACAGACGATCAAGAGGAGATAGCAGGGGTGATGCCGAAAATTCCAGAGCAAATAGTCGATCAAATAATAATAGCCGCAAATCAAATAGCTCTGCAGACCAGAATGAAAGTGACAATTCAGCAGAAAATGTTCGGTCAAGAACTTCTACGGCGTCAGAAAGAAATGACAATGATGCTACTGATGAAGGAGTAGAACAAAACGAACGTTCTTTAAATGTCAACAAAGTATCTGTTCCACGGCGCTCCATCATTTTTATCTCTAACCAACAACGAACGTCGGAAGCATCCCGGGCAGTGATACAAAATCGTTTGAGAACTGTTTCTTCAACTCACGAAAGGAAAACGGATATGTATAAAGTGCCTTCGGGAGATTTTGATCTCTGGATGCGCGCAAATTATGGGCAAAACCAAAATCATGGTAATAGTGCGTCGATATCCCGGACTTATAATATGAATCAGTATAGAGGGGTAACTAATAATAACGGGTCATATAGTCGCTCGAGTCAATCAAACAGCTCAAAAGTTAAGAGTTCGTCAAGTAGAGGGTCAAGATCCAGCTCCTCTACTGTAAGTCGAACGCGATCAGGTTCGACCGACAACAGTAAATCCAGATCCTCATCAAGTAACAACAGGTCATCAGGTTCCGAAAATGGCAGAAATAAATAAAATATAGTTAAATTTTTGTATCTGTCTTAGATCACCTTTTTAAATGTTTTTTGTCCCATAACTAACTTCACGGAAAAACTATGTCTACTTTCAAACGTTTGCTCATACTATCTGTATTCATTTTGGGGATAGCTATTCAGACGGCAGCACAAAATATTAATGACGCATTACTTTTCAGCAATCAGGCTGTACAGTTCGGGGATCAGCGTGAGATTATCAATCCTGTGACGGGTGTAATGCCGGGAACCGCCTACAATTCGGGTTTTGGGGCGTTTCTCGATAACCCGGCAAGTATTGCACTATTTGACAACAGTTTTGGTGAATTTGGTCTAACGTATAAATCAGTCACCGAGGACGCTACGTACCAGGGAGTATCGCGTTCGTTTGATGATTCCCAGACAAACATATCCAACGTTGGGTTCATCTACTCCTTTCCAACTACTCAGGGTAGCCTCGTCATCGGGGCCGGGTACAATCAGCATAGTGCCGGAAATCGAGCTTTAAGTATTAATGCCCGAAATGAAAACAGTACAATAACCGATCAGTTTAAGGCACCGGGTAATACATATTCTGACATAGCATTTAATACATTTGCTATCGATTATGGAGATGAATTTCAGGATTGGGATGAATCGATACTTCGGATAGGTTTTGATCAGTTCGGAGATTTCCTCGGGATCCGCCAGCAGGGTGAAATTACCGAAAGAGGAAATGGCGGTGAATACTCTGCTTTTATAGCGACTGAATTTCAGCCGAATCTAATGATAGGCGCGAGTGTTGGAATTTTGGCCGGAAATTTTGAATATGA
Organism: Rhodohalobacter sp. 8-1; assembly: GCF_038150125.1. NCBI lineage: Bacteria > Pseudomonadati > Balneolota > Balneolia > Balneolales > Balneolaceae > Rhodohalobacter > Rhodohalobacter sp. 8-1. The sequence goes on from NZ_JBBVMF010000008.1 coordinate 120,832, forward strand.
CAGGGTGTTCCAGGAAGTGGACAACTTCAATGATTACAATTTCGCTGCAATCGACTCAGATGAAGACGGTGAACTCGACACTGATATAGATACAATACTTCTGAGTGATGAGGTTGACAGCCGGTACAGCGGTTTCAGGGGGCGCGTGGGGGCACTTTATAAAATGACTCCAAATTTTAATGTTGGGTTGAGCTATACACTTCCATCAAAAATATCGGTTGATGAGAACTATAGCGCTGAAATCCGCACTACTTTCGACAATGGAGAAGGATTCAACGATGACCTGGATGGTCAGTTTTCATATAGTATTAGCTACCCGTCGCGTGTCAATATCGGTGTTGCCTTGGAAGATGTTGAAGGGTTTTCGGTCTCATTATCCACTGATTACACAAACTACTCCAGCGTTGAGATTGATTTTGAAAGTGATGAACTGTTTGAAGACGAACTCGCCGAAAATGAATTGATATCCAATGAGTTCGCTAAAGTCTGGAATTTAAGAGGCGGAATATCGTATGATGTCAATCAGTACGCCAGCGTAAGGGCCGGTTACGGATATCTTCCATCTCGATTTAAAGACGGATTGGATGATAAAAGCATTTACTCTGCAGGCCTTGGATTCAATTTAGGCCAGGGAACCTCTATCGAATTAGGCGCAATATACATGCGATGGGAGGAAGAATCGTCTGTGTACACATATACCCAATATGATTACTCACCTCTGCCCGATGAAGCCCCGCTTGTTGATGCTACACTGTCGGAGGATGCCTTTAGAACGGCTGATCTGTTTCAGCTTATGGGAACTGTTCGATTCTCAATTAATTAACCTGTAAAACTGAGTTCGATTTAAAAAATGGCAAAAACAGTCCAAAATGAGCGTCATCTCGCACTTTCCCGCACGGATCCCTTCGAGGGATGCGTGATCTACTGTCCTTAACAAAGGCAGGAGATGCCACGCCGAGGCGTGGAATGACATAAGTGATGACGAATTAACTTAACTAACGCCCATTTTGGACTGTTTTTGTTGATATCCAATAAATTTAAGAATAGAACTCAGGTTTTAAGCCTCGCTTATGGCTTTAGACAAGGCGGGGCCTCAACAAATATCTAAGTTATTCTGCCGATTCGGGTCGTACACTCAGAACAGCCGTTTCTACATGCCTGACCACATTTGCAGTTGTACTTCCCACCATAAGGTATTTTATACCGGTTTTCCCAACGGTTGACATTACAATAAGATTGTAAGGCGTACTTTTAGTGTACTTCAGAATGGCTTCGTGAGGGGAATCATCAGAAACAAGCGTGTAGCTGTTTACGCGGTCGCCCAATTCATGAAAATACTCTTTCTCGATGAGATTCATCCGCTGTTCGCGAATCTTCTTAATGGACGGATCTGTTTCATCATCCTCAAATTGATCGAAGCTTAGAATATGCAGAATATCAACGCTTCCACCGGTTTTCTTCGCTAACTCAAGCGCCTTCGGATAAGCGGCTACGGCATTTTCTGAAAAATCTGTAGTGACTAAAATCTTTTCGAAATTTCCAACATCTGATTCATCCTCAACTACCATAACCGGGACTTTTGACATTCGGAGCACTTTCTCCGCTACAGATCCTAGTAAAAATCGCGAAAAGCCCGTTCTGCCGTGCGTACTCATGATAATAATATCGTGCTCTTCAGAGACTTCAACGATACTCTGAGCCGGATTTCCGATGTGCACAAGTATGTCGCCAATGTAATTATCATCCACATGCTCATCAGCGATGGTGTTTAATTTTTTTCTGATGGATTCTTCAATCTCCTCATAGTCTTGGTAAATTTTACTGCTCATGCCAATAGCATATGGTTCATCAAGTTCTGTGATTGGGATGTGGGAGTGAATCAGTGATATTTTACCATCAAAAATTGAGGCGTATTTTTCGGCAACTTTTATTGCTTTCAGGCTTAAATCAGAAAAGTCGGTAGGGACGAGTATCTTCATGGTAATCACTATTTTAAGTTATTTACTGTAATGTAAAAAAAATCTGTGAAGCTCCTATAAATTCTCTTCTTGAATAACATGAAAAACCATTTACATGACAAACTTTTATCTATTTTTTTGGTGATTGTTTTTTAAGAAAATAATGGACGATGGGTGGCGCAATAAAAATAATGATGATGAGGTGCCCCGTATATACATAAATCACAGCAGCAAGTAATAGGCAAACAAGAACGATAAGTGCCGTTATGTACCACACCTTTTGATTTGAAGTCATGATGATCTCTCCGCAATGAATAAATTAAAATCCATAACTTTCAAAGAGTATGGATTTAATTATAAAGTGTCGAGGCTGTCCAAAAAGTGCGGACATTAGAAAATATATTTATTAATACCGTCACGCCGGACTTTGATCCGGCATCTCCCATACGACAACCTCGCAATGGAGGATGATGGTTTGTGCTCATGGATCAAGTCTTAAACTGTCGTTGGCTATGATGGTCATCCCCCTAGTTGACCGACAGCTGCCGGGATCTCTTGCAGGAAAAAGGGGATTTTTTAATATTTCCGACCCAGATGATCGGGTAATTAAACCACTTATGATTGAATGATTTTGATTTAAAATAAAACTAAAAATTTATCCAACTTCTGCCCGCAATACATCGATAGGAGATTTCTTAAAAATATGGCGGCTGCCGGTCCATCCAATAAGTGTTGCCGCTAAGATAATCACCAGAGATAGCACCAGCATGGCTGTGAAATCTGGTACAAACGCCAGATCGAAATAGAAATATGCGAGGCTCCAGCTTGCGGCAAATGCGAGCAGCAGTCCTGTCATTGTTGCCAGAAGTCCAAGTAAGACATATTCGATAGTCTGTATACGGGTCACCTGGGACTTGACGGCTCCAAGAGTCCTCAATAGAACAGATTCCCGCGTTCGCTGTTTTCGGCTGATGGAGATGGAGCTGGCAAGTACAATAAGTCCGGTAACAATGCTGAATAATGCCATAAACTGTATGGCCATTGAAATTTTGTCAAGAAATTCCTGAACACTTTGCAGGGCTATACTCAGATCAATAGCCGAGATATTTGGGAAGTCACTCACAATTTCCTGCTGTATAGTGTATGCTTGTTCGTCGCTTTCAGTTCTCACGATCGTTGCAAAAAACTGGGGTGCATTTTCAAGCACATTGGTGGGGAAGAGGATGAAGAAATTGGGTTGCGGGCGTTGAAAATCAACCTCCCGAAAACTCGCAACAACCGTGTTCATGTTTACACCCTGAACGTTGAAACTCAGGGAATCACCAATAGCCAGGTTAAGATCCTCTTTAATATTTTCCGCAACTGAAATGGGTACAACAGAGTTGAGGCCATCACCCTCACCAATCCATTCACCTTCCAGGAGTGTTTCGGAATCTACCAGCGAATCGCGATAGGTTACCCTGTACTCACGTCTTAAAGCCCAGCCGCTCAGGTCAACAGTTGTATCGGATCGAACATCACCAACTGACCTCCCTTTCCAGCCATTTAGCCGCATAGAAATGATGGGTACATTCTGCATGATGGTGCCGCCTTCTTCCCTGATAATCTCATTGACGCCGGCGTTTTGGTCGGACTGAATATCGTAGAGCACAATATTTGGAAGATCTTCATTAGACTGAAGGCTTATTCGCTCAAGCAGCATCTCCTGGCTGAGATAGAGCGTGCCGATAAGCAGCATTCCCATTCCAAGCGTGGTCAGCAGCATTGGGGTTTGATTATTTGGCCTGAACAGATTGGCTGTTCCCTGCCGCCAAACATAAGGAAATGATTTAAGACGAAGTCCTTTTACGGATTTCATCAGCAGCAGTGCAGTGCCCCACAAAAGTGCAACCGACGCAATGAGTCCGCCGCTGAAGAACAGAGCAGCAACTAAGCTTTCTGTAGTGTAAGAGATCAAGGCCAAAACTACAGTAAATAAAATTGCGACTGTGCTGTATTTGGCCAGAGGCGATAAATTCTTTAGCGGCGAAAACTCCGTTGACTTCAGCGTAAGCATGGGAGAGATACTGCTGATACCAATAAGCGGAAGAATGGAAAAGCCCACGCTGATGGTCACTCCAAGAAAAAGTCCTAATAGGATAGCAGGTACAGATATTGACTGTACAATATTAAATGGCAGAAATTCTGTAAACAATAAAGGCAGATAGGATTGCAGTACCAAACCGATGATAGTTCCGATCGCCGCGCCGGTTAGCCCCATCATACCGATTTGAAGCGTAAAAGCACTGATAATTTGTTGAGAAGACATTCCCATACACCGTAAGGTGGCCACCGCGTTCGTTTTTCGCCTGATGTAGACATAGACAGCACTCGCGACTCCGAGACCACCAAGTAAAAGAGCTATAAAAGCGATAAGCCCGAGGAATTTACTCAGGTTGTTTACAATCTCATCATAATCCTCTTTTTCCTCGGCAACGGTTTCTGTTCGAACGCTGTGTTCTCTGCCAAGAGGCCGGAATTCAGATGCCACACGATCTGCTGATGTCGGATCGTCGAGCATCAGGTATTCTTTAAACTCCACACGACTGCCTCGCTGCAACAACCCTGACTCATCAAGAAGAGATTTCGGCATATAAACGCGAGGGCCTACTAATGAAAATGCCGCGGATTCTCCGGGCACGTTTCGCAGCTCACCGGAAATGGGCAGAGTCAGCTGTCCGATTTGAACACTGTCACCCACATTGATATTAAATTGCTGCATGGTGGACTGCTCAAGCAGTACCGAGTTTGTGCGCTGATATTCTTCAGCTGCGGATGCAGGTACAGTTTCTATCGTTCCGTAAAATGGAAATGGTCCATCTACAGCCCGGATCTGGGAAAGACGAGTGTCGCCTGTAGATAGAAACTGAACCATAGAGTTGAACTCAACCAGGCTCGCATCACTTCCCCCAATTGAATCGATGAATGACCAAACCGGCTCAGGGTACAATTGTGATGACTGAAATTCGAGATCCGCTCCGAGCAACTCACGCGACTGATCATCAACAGTAAGAAGTACGTCATTCCGGAACGAAAGAATCGCGACAAGAGCAGCCACACCTGCAATTACAGCAGAGGTGTACAGGAGAAGGCTTTTCCACTGGGGTTTGGCATCCCGATAGGCAAGACGCCATGTAAAGGCTGAGAAGAAAGTTTTTAAAAAGTTCATTCAGCTACCGTGGCTTCAACCGGGTTAGGCGTACCGTTACTTGGCAGCGAGTCAGCTAATATTTGCCCATTTTTCAATTCGATTGTGCGTTCACACTTTTCTGCCAGTGTTTTGTCGTGCGTAACAATAACAAGCGTTGTTCCCTGCTTTTCATTTAGATCAAACAGAAGCTGTTCGATCTGAGCACCGGTTTCGCCATCCAGGTTACCTGTAGGCTCATCAGCGAAAAGAATATCGGGCTGATGAATAAATGCGCGGGCAAGGCCAACGCGCTGTTGTTCGCCTCCCGAAAGTTGGTTTGGATAGTGATCAAGACGGTCGCCCAGGCCCACTTCGTTTAACAAATTAATCGCCTTTTCTTCCACTTCGCGATAAGGAGTGCCGCGCAATTCAATAGGAACCATCACGTTCTCGAGAGCAGTAAGAGTTGAAATAAGCTGGAATGACTGAAACACGAAACCAATCTGACGATTCCGAACCTCGGAGAGGTCAGATTCTTCCATGGTTGATATATTTTGCCCTTTCAGAATAACAGACCCCGACGATGGCTGATCGAGACCGGCGCAAAGACCAAGCAGTGTTGTTTTTCCGCTCCCTGAGGGGCCGACGATAGCACATGATGTTCCACTCTTAATATTGAATGAAATGTGTTTGAGTACAGTAAGCTCTTTCGATCCGCTGATGAAAGTCTTTCTTAATTGATTAACTTCTAAAATAAAATTATCCATTTGAACGATTTGTTATAAAGAACAAACTTGTAACATATCGTTTAATCTACATCATTCCGATACACAACAAGTTTTAAGATCACTATGAAACGCGAAAAAATAGCAAAGGTTGCGGCTCTATGCTTGTTTTTAATAGCATTTAACACATTATGGGCGTTTGGCCAAAATAAAATTCTCATGTTCGGTGACAGTATCACAGCAGGGTACGGCTTGGGTGAAGAGCAGGCGTACCCGGCCTTTATCCAGGATAAAATTGATTCGCTCGATTTAAACTACACCGTGGTTAATGCCGGCTTGAGCGGGGAAACCACCGCAGGCGGCGCAAGGCGTGTAGACTGGATTCTGCAGCAAGAGGTAGATATCTTCCTGATTGGCCTCGGTGGAAATGACGGCCTTCGCGGGATCGATCCTTCAAATACCAAAAAGAACCTCATTACGATTATCGAAAAGGTGCGCGAAAAAGATAGCGAAATCGACATTATTCTTGCCGGTATGGAGGCACCACCGAATCTTGGCCAGCAATATACATCAGAATTCCGCTCGGTATTTCGTGAAGTTGCAAACGAGAAAGATGTTACGTTTATGCCATTTCTTCTGGAAGATGTAGCGGGCAATGAAGAACTCAATCAGCCCGATGGTATTCACCCGACGGCTGAGGGCCAGCAAATAATTGCGAATAATATTTGGCCTTATCTTAAGCCATTATTGTAAAATAATGCCGTTGTAGTGAGCTTTGCGCCTTAGGCATTCCTTTGGGGCATTATCGCCCGTCTGCACGCTGCTCGTGCACCATCGGCATCTCTTCAGGGCGGGCTGACGGGTTAGGGACACCCATCAGCCGGTCTGCCGATTGCACAAAACCGCCAAAGGGGCAGGCAGCCGATAGATGGGTATTTCCACAAAGTGATGCCCCGGCACAAATCCCTCTTGTATGGTGATTGTCAGCTGTCGACAACCTTGTTACACAGTAACTGAAAGATTTATTCTTTAAAAATCATCATCTGCAAACAAAAACCGTATCTGTATATTCTTTTGAACGGTGATCGTTTGAGAAAAATTACCCAAAGACGGACCATAGTCGGCGGTTCTCAATTGAGCAGTTTCAAAGGACGCGGCCGGATGGTATCCGCGGTTTGAAGAGTGATCAATCCAAAGCACGTCTCCCAACTCTTTACCGGCCGCCTCGGCCAGAAGCCTGGCATCAGCCCGGGCATTTTTTACAGCTTGTTTGAGAGCTTCTCTATTCCCTGCCTCGATTTGAGATGAAGCAAGTGAGCCTGAGAAATTATCAAATTCATTCGAAATCAGCTGTACCTGGAGTTCACTAAGCTGTTCAAAGTCATCGAGTTCGAGACGAATACTTTGATTTGTAGAGGTGTGAACGGCGCCATCTCTCTGACGGTCTGGCCGAATAGAAATTGGCTGATAGCTGATTTTTTCATCAGGCAAATCCATCTCAGACAGCAGATTTGCAAGGTAGGACTCTCTCTCTTTATGAAGTTCAAAGGCGCGTTCAGCGTCGGGGTTTGAAACGCCGATATTGATCGACAGCACGGCAAAGTCTGCGGGTACAATTGCTTCACCTACGGAAGAAATGGTGATATAATTGTATTCCACAGAGTGTGAGTGAGTATTCATTTGAGCCTGAACATTTAAAAAAGATGACAGGAACAGTAACATGGCAAATACGGATGTGATAGAGTTTCTCATATGAGTAGTAAAGTTTAAGTGCGGTTTAAAATACCGAGATAAATATAGTGGTGTCAATGACATGTAGTGATAACCGTTGATAAAATTTTTTGTTTCGCGTAATCTTTTGAAATTATTTGATTTAGTTTGTGAAATTAGGCATTCTCACGTGGAAGCGCTTGCTTTAAATCTTAAACAAAGGTTTCTTTACATGAAAATTACATGCTAAACAGGTTCAGTAAAAAATAAACGGTAATTCAATCATTAACATAAATCAGTGATCATGGAAGTAAAAATAAAACTGTGGATTCTTCTATTGTTGTGCGGGGGAACTTTACTCTCAGCAGCAGACAGTAATGCTTTTGATATTCCAGCTAATATTGCCTCAGCACAAATTACAGTTTCGGGAGCTGTTTATGATGCTGATACCGGTGAGCCGCTTACCGGGGTGAATATAACTGTTGAAGGACGTGTTATCGGGACATCAACTAACAATAACGGTGAATTTTCACTAACAGTTAATGAAGACCCGCCCATTACGCTGAATGTCTCAATTATTGGATATGTAAGCAGGCAGATAGAAATTACAGAGGAGAATGTAACGGGGCTCCGAATTGAAATTTCTGAGCAAACAATTATGGGCTCTGATGTCGTAGTTTCAGCATCACGGGTAGAAGAGCGGGTTATTGACGCACCCATTAGTATAGAGAAAATTGATGCAATCGGAATTCAGCAAGCTGCGGCTCCTACGTTTTATGATGCCATAGCAAACCTGAAAGGGGTCGATTTCAGCTCTCAGAGTCTCACGTTTAAATCTGTTAATATGCGTGGTTTTGGCTCAAACGGAAACCTCCGATTTGTTCAGCAGATTGACGGAATTGATAACCAGGCTCCCGGGCTCAACTTTCCGGTCGGTAATGTTGTGGGTATCTCTGATCTTGATCTGGAGAGTGCAGAACTTATCCCCGGTGTAGCATCAGCACTTTACGGGCCAAATGCCATCAACGGAATACTGTTGATGAATAGTAAAAGCCCGTTTGAGTATCCCGGTTTTTCAGCGATGGTAAAAACGGGCGTCAATCACATCGAGGAGGTTGATGAAGACATGTCTCTTTACCAGGACTATTCTGTTCGATACGCGAAATCATTCAACAATCGATTAGCTTTTAAAGTGACGGCATCTTACCTGAAAGCGCAGGATTTTGTGGCGACAGACAGACGCGACACGGGGCCGGCCACGTTTGGAGCCATTGAACGAGGCGATACACAGCGAAATGGCAACCGGGTTTATAACGGACTGAATGTGTATGGTCAGCCGCTTCTTACAATCGGTGGAATAGCTGATGGCGTGATCGCGGGTGGTGGAGCACAAGGCGCCCAAATTGCAGCAATTCGCACACTGCTGCCTGATGGTGAAGCAGGAGCGTTTACTCCCGATGGTTTTGTAGAAAACTCATTTATCGATAATACGACAGAAAGTTTAAAGTTCGGATCAGCTCTTCACTATCGCCTTTCTGATAATTATGAGCTGATTGGTCAATTCAACTGGGGTAGCGGAAGCACCGTTTACACTGCCAATGACCGTTTTATCCTGGATGATTTTATTATCTGGACCGGTAAGCTTGAACTTCAAAACCCCAATTTTTTCCTGAGAGCTTATACCACACAGGAAAATTCCGGTGACTCTTATGCGGCAAACACGGTTGCTTCACGAATTAACCAACAAACATTCATTCCTGCATATTTTCAAACATTTGCAGGAGCAAGAACACAAGGAGCAACGATTGAAGAAGCTCATAGTGCGGCAAGAGCCGCGGGACGGGCAGCACAGCCACAACCAGGATCTGACGAATTTCAGGATCTGTTCAATGAAATACGTGATATCCCAATTTCAGAAGGCGGGGCTAAATTTCTTGACCGAACGGCCATGTATCACGCCGAGGGACAATATAATTTCCAGGATATCATCGACCCAAACTCGGTTGAGCTGATTGCAGGTGCTAACGTGCGTCGCTATTCACTCGAGTCTGAAGGCACGCTATTCGCCCTTGATGATAACGGCGACGAATTCACGTTGGATGAATTCGGTACATATGTTCAGGCGTCCAAATCGGTGTTAGATGACAGGATTGACCTGCAGGGATCACTCCGTTACGATAAGCACCAGGATTTTGACGGTCAGTTTTCACCCCGGCTATCCGCAGTCTTTTCGATCACAGACAACCAGAATATCAGGGCTTCATTTCAGCGCGGTTTCCGAATCCCATCAACCCAAAACCAGCTTATTGATCTCGACGTGGTATCAAGGCGACTTCTTGGGAATAATGACGTTCTTATTGATCGTTACCTCCTTGATGAGAATATCACCTATCGCTCAGAAAGCGTGGATGCTGCACGAGATGCACTTATTGAAGGTGCTTCTGCCGCTCAGGCACGCGAACTCCTCCAGCCTGTTGAGTTGGAACCTTTCCAAACTGAAAAAGTGAGTACGTTCGAGGTTGGCTATAAAGGCCTTATCAACAACAGGCTTTTTATTGACGCATATTACTACTACAATATTTACAACGATTTTATCGCTTCGATCGAGATGGTTCAGGGTATTCCGAATGGTTTACGTCAGGATCCCGGTGACTTCGACTCCACAACTGACGAAGGCAAAGATGCGATTATCAACCAAACGGTTCAGACACAGCCTTTAGGCATCAATATCAACGCCGATGGTAATGTTCGATCGCATGGTTTCGCAGTTGGAGCAGAATATAGCCTGCTTGGCGGTTACAACCTGGGCGGTAATGCTTCTTATAACGAACTCATTACACAGGACGATCTTCTTGATCAGGGATTCCGAGCGAGTTTCAACACACCGAAGTGGCGATATAATGTCAGTCTTGGCAACAGAAGAGTGACACCAAATTTCGGTTTCAATGTCACTTATCGCTGGCAGGATGCATTCCTCTGGGAATCAACCTTTGGCGAGGGCGCAATGCCTTCGTTTGGGACGATGGATGCCCAAGTGAGTTACCGGCTTCCCTCATACAATACCATTTTGAAAATTGGTGGTAGCAACGTGCTAAACAACAGGTATGAAACCTCTATCGGGAATCCTACCATGGGTGCGATCTACTATGTGTCGCTCACCTTCGATCAAATTCTGAATTAAATAACAGGGAAATCTCATGACATCTTTATCAAAATTAGTTGTAGTACTCTGTATTCTTGGAGCCGTACTTGTTAGCTGTGACGGGGATTACGATTCAATTGTAGATACAAACCTTGATCGGCACCCGATTCCGGACATGGAGGTTGAGGCTTCGCAGGGCGATGCTGATTTCAGCAATTACGTGGCGATTGGAAATTCCCTGACGGCAGGGTTCATGGATGGAGCTCTTTATAACAACGGTCAGCGTTTTTCTCTGGCTGCACTGATTTCCGGACAGTTTGAGTTCACCGGTGCACCGGCGACATTCAATCAGCCTGATATCAACTCGGAAAATGGATTCAATACATCAGTAAACTCAGGCAACGGGCCCGTATTAGGTCGTTTCAAGCTTGATACAAGTATTCCGGGGCCATCACCGGTCATTAATGGTGATCCTATCGGACCATACACCGGATCTGCATCAGCTCTGAATAATTTTGGCGTTCCGGGAATACAGGTTGGGCAGCTGCTGACGCCTGGTACCGGAAATCCATCAAGCCCTCTGTTTAATCCGTTTTATGCACGTTTTGCGTCTTCTCCCGGCACATCTTCAATAATGGATGATGTGATAAGCACTGATCCAACCTTCTTTACGCTTTGGATTGGAAATAACGATGTGTTGGGTTATGCGTTATCCGGCGCTACCAATCCGGCCATTCTCACGTCACAAGCTGATTTTCATACCCGGTTTGCAGCCACAATTAACCGGTTGATCACAGAAACGACAGCGAGTGGTGTAGTAGCAAATATACCGCAAATTCTTGCAACCCCGATATTTCGAGCGGTTCCATACAACGCAATTACACTCGACCAGGCATCTGCCGATCAGTTAAACGCATCATTTTCGACACTCAATGCAGTTTTTGATGGTATGGCTGGTAATTCTACGTTCTTTCCTGATTTTACACAAGAAGATGCAGATCAGAGAAGAGTTTCTTACCAGGCAGGCAACAATCCAATTCTGATAGTAGATCCTGCGCTGGATGACTTATCTGACGAGTTTGACCTATTAGAGCAGTTCAATCAAATTACACCGGAACAAAGAGCAGCTCTTCAGCCATATGTACAGTCCCGACCAATGGTTGTCAATCCTCAGACTGGGCCAGAGCTTGTTCTTCTTTCAGCAGGTGCAGTGTTGGGTACTCCAGCAGTTCCGGGGGATCCAAATACACCGATAGGAGTTGCCGTACCTTTGGGAGCACAATACACGCTTACAGCAGCAAATATTGTTGAGGTCGAAACCTCAAGGGCGACGTTTAATGCTATTATTGAAGGGACAGTAACAGGTGCGGGAGACAGACTTGCGCTGTACGACACGAATGCCCTGGGCGGTGCATTTGCCGATATTTTTGGCCTTGATGGCACAGAGCCCGGCATAATGGTGAATGACGTTTTTCTCAATCCTGATTTTAGTCCAAATGGTGTGTTTTCAACAGATGGGGTACACCCAAACGCTCGCGGAAGTGCCATACTTGCAAATGAGTTTATCCGCGTGATTGAAGCCGAGTTTAACGCTACAATTCCAAAAATTGACGTGACGTCACTTCCGTCTGTATCACTTTGCGCAGGTAATTGCGTGAGTCAGCAGGGGGGCAGCTAAGGTTTATCCGTCTCAATTTATTGATATAAAAAAAGGCGATGAGTTGTGAACTCATCGCCTTTTTTGTAGCCAATTGCAGCATCTACATATCAACTTTATAGTCTACGTAAAATCGCTTATCAGCAACTGATTCAATAAAACTGATTGCCTTTTGATGGTGGGCGTTCCGGGTATACATCTGGAAATCGAGTTCAGTTTCAAAATCGCAAATTAAAACCACATCAAGGGCTTCATCACTGTCGGGATTAGTCTGAATTCCAACTTCTACAGCGTTTATCTCTTCAATGTTAGTGCGCAGACCTTCAAGGATGAGTTTTAGTTTTTGAGCGTTTTTTTCTTTTGAAGCACCTTCAGCCTCATCTTTTAGTTTCCACATTACGATATGACGTATCATATTTCTGTCCTCGAGTTAATTTTGAGTTGGGTTATCCCTGAGTGGCAAATGCCAGGTCAGCTTCATTTACATTGTCTGAAGCATCCCGGAGTATCTCTTGTGAGAATGATCCTGCTGCCCAAAGATAATAACGGGCATTGTCAGGTTGGTTTTTCAATATCCAATCGTACACTGAAATATATCCAAGTGCAACCTTTTCCTTTTCTGATTGTGACAGATTACCGGGATTATCCAGTGCGGGAATTTGGAGATTGCTCCCTGTTAATAAAACATTCGGATTGTTCAGGCCATTCTCATTGGCCGAATAAATGAGCGGCCATAGATATGGATCATCATATTGACTTTGAGCAATCGTCCACAGTGATTCACCAGCCGACACGGAATGGGTTATGGACTCTTCATTTGCAGATGGGATTGATTCTGATTTGTCCACAGACTGGCCTCCTTCATCATCACCAATGACAGCGGCTGTTCGTTCGGCCTCACCAGATTGTGTGCCAGCAGATTCACTATTCAGATCATCGACTGACTGCAGTTCACTCGTTTGTTCTGTAGTGGTTGAAATTACAGTTTCCCGGGAAGGTTCTGGTCTGTTCAGCATAAAGACAATCAAAAATATCGCCAGTAATACTATAACCGCAGCTGCAGTGTACGACCAGCGAAATTCACCATTCTCTTGAACGTCTCTTGCAAGTTCATCCTGATGAGCCATTTTTTTCTCAAAAACCGATGTCAAGCCGTCGCCAGTCTCACGAACAAGTTGGTTTGCCGCAGTCTCGTGATCCGCTGATCTCTGCATTTGGAATGGGCTATCGACAGGGCTTTCCCGTTCAACGATTAGATCGGTTTCAGTGTCATTTGGCTTTTCTTCTTTTTTACTTGTTGTTGATTGGGCCGGTACGTGGGCTGCTGAATATGACAAAACCGGAGAGTTGGACGCTGATTGTTTATCATCAGGTTCATCGCCGATAACCTGGCTTTCAAGATTTTCAAATGGTTTGTTAACCCGCTCTCTAAGAGCTTTGAAGGGTTTAAAAACGACTTTATTCTGACCGGGTATGGTAATTTCCTCACCTGTTTGAGGATTCCGGCCCGTTCGTTCATCCATCCATCTTAGTTCAAATTTTCCAAAACCGGATATAGATATTTTTTCTCCCGCTCCCAGCGACATTTCAATGATATCGGCCAGCTCATGGATGAAATCATTCGTAGATTGCTCGCTCTGCTCAGTCTTTGCAGATAGCTTTTCTATGAGCTCTTTGAATGTGATTTTTTCACTCATTACCCGCCTCTACAAATTTCAGGTTTTCTTTCAAGTTTGCCGATGGTGTGAAGTCTACGACACGTTTTGGAGGAACCATGATATATGTTTCATGATGAGGGCTGTATACTTTTCGTTCTTCTTTAGTTTTTGTACGAAATGTGCCAAGTCCCGGAATTGATACACCAGACCCACGTTCCAGCTCTTGGCCAAGAGTCTCAAATAGGCTGTCTATTATCTCCTTCGCCTGAGATTTGGGAATATCCCGGCTTTCAGACACCCGGTCTATAAGTTCATTGTAGGTCATGGAACATTTGATATGTTAATAATATGCTTATTGATAGTATAAAAATAAAAAAAGGCGAATAATCCTAACTGTAGGCTACTATCATGCTGTTGTGCATATATTTAAGTAAAACTTATTTATAATGAGTGATTTAGGCTTCTTTTTTATTCATCCGATTAGAATGTTGGACCTCTTATTTCTTTATTATTTTGAACGATATAGCGTCCACTATCCTTTAAAAGACAAACAGTTAACTAAACAAATAATTTATGGACAGGGCACTTAACGTTACAGAAAAGTTGATTCAGTCACATCTTATTGATGGTGAAATGAAACCGGGCGAGGAGATCGGTATAAAGATTGATCAAACCCTCACGCAAGATGCAACAGGCACCTTAGTGATGCTTGAACTTGAAGCGATGAACCTTGATAAGGCTAAAACAGACGTGTCCTGCCAGTATGTTGACCACAACCTACTTCAAACTGACTTTAAAAATCCGGATGATCATCTTTTTCTAAAATCAGCAGCAGAACGATTTGGGATTTGGTATAGTCGGCCGGGTAATGGTGTGAGTCATCCTGTTCATACAGAAAATTTTGCGAAACCCTGGGCAACCATGGCAGGCTCAGATAGCCACACACCGGCATCAGGCTGTATGGGAATGTTTGCACTTGGTGCGGGCGGGCTTGATGTAGCATTTGCTATAGCCGGTGAGCCGATGTACCTGAAGATGCCCAAAGTGATGGGGGTTAAGCTGACAGGGAATCTTCCCGATTGGGTCAGCGCCAAGGATGTTGTTCTTGAGATGCTCCGGCGCCTTGATGTAAAAGGGGCACTGGGATATGTGCTAGAATATTACGGTCCCGGCCTCGATCAATTGTCTGCGATGGACCGCCATGTGATTGCGAACATGGGAACGGAAATGGGAGCGACAACAACAGTTTTTCCATCCGACCAAGAGGTGAAACGATTCCTGAGGGAACAGCATCGCGAGCAGGACTGGCATGAGCTTGTAGCCGATGAGGGTGCTGAATATGAAGAGCATATGGAAATAGTATTGGATGATCTTGTGCCGTTAATTGCATTGCCAAGCAGTCCCGGAAATGTGGTGCCGGTAAGAGAAGTTGAAGGCAGAGAGATTTACCAGTCGTATATCGGATCATCGGCCAATCCAAGTTTCAGAGATTTTTGGATAACCAGCGAAATCGTTCGCGGCCGTCGGGTGCATGAAGATGTTAGTTTTGATATTAACCCGACATCTCGCCAGATTATTGAAAATATGGTGAAAAATGGCGTAATGCTCCATCTCGTACAGTCGGGTGCCAGAATTCATCAGGCCGGATGTAACGGTTGTATAGGAATGGGTCAGGCACCTGCATCGGGTAAAAACAGTCTGCGGACCGTTCCAAGAAATTTCCCTGATAGATCAGGAACTAAAGAGGATTCAGTCTACCTCTGCAGCCCTGAAGTAGCCACTGCCTCAGCATTGACCGGTAAGATTACTGACCCAAGAGACTTGGAAGATCTCTATGGCATGAGCTATCCCAAATTTGAACAGCCAGAAGATGTGATAATTAACCGTGAGATGCTTTCCGCTCCGCCAAAAAATGGTGAGAAGAAAGAGCTGGTGAAAGGCCCGAATGTCTCGACTCTTCCCGATTTCAATGAGTTTAGTGATTTTGAAGTACCCGTACTTTTGAAAATGGGAGATAATATCTCAACGGATGAAATTCTGAGAGCCGGTGCAGACGTACTGCCCTTCAGGAGCAATATCCCGGAAATCAGTAAGTTTTCCTTCGACGTGATTGATGAATCATTTTACGACCGGGCGTTGGAGACGAAAGAAAGCAACGACGGGCACGTTGTAGTTGCCGGTGAAAACTATGCTCAGGGCTCCAGCCGTGAACACGCCGCTATTGCACCCCGGTATCTTGGACAGCGGGCCGCACTGGCGAAAAGCTATGCACGCATTGGCTGGCAAAACCTGATTAATTTCGGAATTGCCCCGCTGCAGTTCGAAAACCCGGAGGATTACGATTCAATTGAACAGGGCGATATCCTGAAAACAGAAAATATTCGTGAACAACTCGAAAAGAAAGAAGGCATTACGATTAAAAATATCACTCAAGATAAAGAAATAAAAGCATTTCATACGCTGAGTGGCCGCCAGCTTGAAGCACTTCTGGATGGCGGAATCATCAACACGTTCAGGAAAAAACAGTAATTTAAAATTCAAAGCTTTAAGGGCATAACGCTTAACGTATATCCTGACCGAAGGCAGGCTTGGTAAGGCCTGCAATCTATATGATAACATCACTTTTTGTGTAGGGTGATGTTCACTATCCAAAAAATGGGCAACTCATTACCGGAAGTGATGATATTATGATATGGAAAACGTAAGCCGTAACTTTAAGGCTGTGAAAAAAAGATTTTTAAGTAGTAAAAACGATGAAAAAAAATAAACAGGTACTGGACGATGTTACCAGTAACAACTCAGGTGAAAATACTGAAGATTTAGGTGATGAACATATCGGAACAGCTGTTCAAACACCACTCAGGGAAGATGCATTTGATCTTACTGATGAAGAAAAAATTAAGAAAATTGAATCTCATTTCAGTGAGATCATGCATACGCTTGGACTCGATTTAGATGATGAGAGTCTGAGCGGCACGCCGTATAGAGTTGCAAAAATGTATGTGAAAGAGGTATTCCAGGGTTTAAATCCCAAAAACCGCCCCGACGCTAAAAAATTTGGCAATAAGTACGAATACCGCGATCTCGTTGTGGTGAAAAACATCAACGTGACGTCTTTTTGTGAACATCATTTTCTGCCGTTTCTCGGTAAAGCACACGTCGCTTATAAAAGCAGCGGGCGTGTGATTGGTCTCTCAAAAATCAACAGAATGGTCGACTATTATTCCCGCCGTCCGCAGGTTCAGGAACGGCTGACGCTGCAGATTGCAGATGAATTGCAGGGAGCACTCGAAACAGAAGATGTAGCGGTTTTTATAGAAAGCAAACACCTTTGTGTGTCAACTCGTGGAATTAAAGACAGAGAAAGCAGCACGGTCACAACTGAATACCGCGGCGACTTCAGGGAGGCAATCTCACAACAGCGGTTTATTGACTACATCCATTCTAATGTGGAGATGTAATATTTAATTGATGAAAAACATGCAGGACAAGGACCAATTTCCTATCCGGATCTACAACTCCCTTTCCAAGAAAAAAGAGACATTTCAGCCTATTAAACCGCCTCACGTGGGGCTTTATGTATGCGGCCCCACAGTATATGGTGATCCGCACATCGGCCATGCACGAGCAGGCATCACGTTTGATCTTATCTACAGATACCTTCAGCACCAAGGCTATAGCGTACGCTATGTACGAAATATAACCGATGTAGGTCATCTTGAAAATGAACTTGAAGAGTCGGGTGAGGATAAGATTGCAAAGAAGGCGCGCCTTGAAGAGGTGGAGCCCATGGAGATTGTTCAGCATTATACCATTCAGTATCACAAGGGACTTGACGCTTTGAACTGCAAACGGCCTAATATAGAGCCTTCTGCGTCAGGACACATTATTGAACAGATCAAGCTGGTTGAAAAAATTCTCGATAACGGGTTTGCATACGAAGTAAACGGGACGGTTTATTTCGATCTCGAAACCTATCGTCAATCCAATAGTTACGGTGACCTTTCAGGGAAGGTGCTCGAAGATCTGCAGGCCGGTAGCCGGGACACTGAAGGGCAGGATGAGAAACGAAATCCTCATGATTTTGCTCTCTGGAAAAAAGCCTCGCCCGAACATATTATGCGCTGGGATTCGCCTTGGGGCGAAGGTTTCCCCGGCTGGCATATTGAGTGTACAACTATGAGTACAAAATACCTGGGTGAGCATTTTGATATCCATGGCGGCGGATTGGATTTGCAGTTTCCGCACCACGAGGCAGAAATTGCCCAGTGCAGGGGAGCTCATGGAACCGATCCCGCCAATTACTGGATCCATAACAATATGGTGACGATTGACGGTGCAAAAATGAGTAAATCAGCCGGTAATTTTATCACGCTAGACCAGCTGTTTTCGGGGGATCATTCAACTCTTGACCGTGGATTCAGCCCGATGGTAGTCCGGTTTTTGATGCTGCAATCGCACTACCGAAGCAAGATCGACTTCTCGAATGAAGCGCTTGAAGCAGCGGAGAAAGGCTATCGTAAACTGATGAATGCTTTTGACGTTCTTGAGGAATTAACTGTCGATACGGACGTTAAGGAAGGCACACTTGATGCTGAAGTTCTCGGGCAGTGTAATCTCTGTTATGAACGCATGAGTGACGATTTTAACACAGCTCAAGTTCTTGCCGCTCTTTTTGAGCTGGTGAGTAAAATTAATGCAGTATACAATAAGCAGGTTGATGAGAAAGCCATATCAGCCAGTGTTCTCGAAAATTTGAAGCAAACATTCAAGGTGTTCGTTACAGATTTAATGGGCTTAAGACGCGAACACGATGCGGTTAATGGAAAAACGGAAGACCTGATTGAGTTGCTAATCGACATCAGGGCAAAAGCGCGTGAAAACAAGGATTTTGAAACAAGTGACAAAATTCGTGATGAACTGCAGGAATTGGGTATCGAATTAAAAGATGACAAGAGCGGTAAAACAACATTTGAGATTACCTGACATTCGTATTGCAAGCATAAATCAGCAATTTGAATGTCAAAACAAAGGTGAGATATCGATGGCGAGCTTCAGAAAATTGGTATGCTGATTCATACCTGACGAAGCATTTCAAAAAATTCATCCGATGCCCCCATGCTTTTATTGACAACACAACAGGAATCAAAAATAAACAATTCTTCACGACTCCTTATCAAGCAACAATTGAACAGATCGACTCCTGATATTACCCGATCAATTCTCAGGAAATTACAGAAGGGTATACAGTGGCTTTTCATAAAAATAATCCGATTCTACCAGCTGGCTATTTCTCCCTACCTGGGACAGACCTGCAGGCATGCACCTACATGTTCTTCCTACATGATCGAAGCCATTCGGGAATGGGGGACTGCGAAAGGGGTCTGGATGGGCTTGAAGCGTTTGGCACGATGCCATCCATGGGGAACATCTGGTTACGACCCCGTCCCCAAAAAAGAAGAAGAAAAAGGAAATAAAAAAAAGTAAATTCAGATATGTTTTCAAAACGGATTGATAAAAACCAGATTGAACTTGGCCATGATTTTGCACCAAAATTTAACAACCAGGGTCTCATTCCATGCATCACAGTAGACGCAGATTCAGGTGAAGTTCTAATGTTTGCCTGGATGGATAAGGTTGCCCTGAAGATGACTATCGAAACGAATAAGGCTACTTACTTCAGCCGAAGCCGGGGCAAGATTTGGGTGAAAGGGGAGTCGTCGGGCCGTGAACAAATAGTTGAGAAAATACTCGTAGACTGCGACCAGGATGTTATTCAACTACGAGTTAAAATGACGCGTGAAGGTGCTTGTCATAACGGGTACAGAAGTTGTTTTTACAGGTCGGTAGACTCAGACGATGACACATCGTTAGTATATGAGATCAATGACCGTTCGTTTGATCCTGACAATGTTTATTAAGATCGTTTAAGTGTTATAACGTTAGAAATGTTATTGATGTATTGATATAAAATATTGTATTGCAATAAATTAAAACTATTCAAATAGAAATAATATAGATGCTAATGAATTTTTATCACATGTGGCATCCGCAATCATATTCTTTATTTCTATTTTCTTTTTGATTGTAAGTTGTGTTGAACCGGAAGCCACGGCTGAGGAAAGTCAGGCGTCGTAAACCGATACAACTTTTAACGCCGATTTAGCAGATGAGCTGGGCGCGGATTATTACGGCATGCGACAGTATGTTATTGCTTTTTTAAAAGACGGGCCAAATCGTGACCAGGATTCAACCCGCACCGCCGAACTTCAGCGTGCCCACCTGGACAATATCAGGCGGCTTGCAGAAGAAGAAAAGCTTGTGCTTGCGGGTCCTTTTATGGACACAAGTGAGATTCGCGGACTGTATGTATTTGATGTGAGAACTATGGACGAAGCGCGTAAGCTCACAGAGTCTGATCCTGCTGTACAGGCCGGAAGGCTTGCGATGGAGCTGAGGCCGTGGTATGGATCAGCGGCACTAATGGAAGTAAACAGAATTCATTCAACGATTAGCAGGCATAATCCCTGAAAATGAGCGCTGTTTTGAGCCATCCTGAATGATATTGAATATAGATTTCAAGGTATTGGCTCTGTAGAAAATTCTTTTCTTTGTTCTAAAAAACTCAGAAAATGTTCAGTAAGTGGGTGAACCCTTCGGCTTTTCTTATAAATTGCATTCCAATACGTTATAACCGGCAATGATTCCACATCTAATAAGGATATTTTACCGAGCTCAAGATCAGATTTCAAGCTCAATTCAGATACTAAACTAATTCCGATGCCTGCCATGATTGCGTGTTTCACCGCCTCATTGGTGCCAAGCTCCATTCCGATTCGTGGATGAATATCTGATTTTGATAAAAGTTCCTCCATTACTATTCGCGTTCCCGAACCCTCCTCCCGAATGATAAATACCTCATCCCTGAGTGTTCGAAGGTTTATGTTTTGTTTGCCTGATAACGGGTGAGAAGGATGACACGCGAAGACAAGAGGGTTTCTCAGGAACGGGGTTGATTCCAGATCAGTATTGTGCGGAACCTGAGACAAAATGGCCAGGTTATAATCCATCTGAGTGATCTGATGGATAACTTCAAAACGATTTGTAATCTTCAGGGCAATATCCACTTCGGGATACTTATCCTTGAATTCACCGAGTAAATAGGGCATAACATATTTTGCCGTACTTGCAGCAGTGATAGACAATTTTCCACGCAAACCTGATTTGAGGTCCGTAAGCGTTGCCTCAAATGCTTCAAGCCTGTCTCTTACCGATAAAAAAACACGATAGAACTCTTTGCCGGCATCCGTCAGCGTCAGGTTTTTTCCATTCATATAATATAAATCGGTGCCAATATTTTGCTGAAGTTTTTTCAATTGAATTGACGCTGCCGGTTGGGTCATATGCAGGCGTTCTGCAGCCTTCGTTATATTTCCGGCCTCAACAACCGTCCCGAATAATTTGAGCTGATGGATAGTGAAATGGTCCATAAACTTTTGTTTATGTTATCTATTAGTATTATTAATTATAATATATGTAATATATCCGATATCATTTCCCGGCTATAATCAAAAAAACATAATTCGAATGAATACACGTAAAACTATTACAATTGCGCATGGCGACGGTATAGGTCCCGAAATCATGTCTGCGACTCTTAACATTTTAAAAGCATCTGAGGCTAATCTCGACTTCGAAGAAATCGAGATTGGTAAAAAGGTTTATGAACGGGGAATAAAGTCAGGAATTGACCCATCATCGTGGGAACCCATCAGGCGCAATAAGATTCTGCTTAAAGCACCGATCACAACGCCACAGGGCGGGGGAGTGAAAAGCTTAAATGTAACGATGAGAAAAACGCTGGGATTATTTGCGAATATTCGCCCCTGCAGATCATATGCTCCGTTTGTAAAAACAAAGCATCCGTATATGGATGTTGTTATTGTCAGAGAAAATGAAGAGGATACCTATGGTGGCATAGAGCACCGCCAGACATATGATGTCTTTCAATGCCTGAAGCTTATAACTATGCCGGGGACTGAAAAAATTAACCGCTATGCTTTTGAGTATGCCAAGCTCAATAAGCGCGAGAAAGTCACCTGTTTTACAAAAGATAATATTATGAAGCTGACAGATGGTCTTTTTCATGATGTATTCAAGCAGGTTGCAGAAGAGTATCCAGCGATAAAATCAGAAAATATGATCGTGGATATCGGAGCAGCCCGGCTTGCCGATACCCCGGAAGCATTTGATGTTGTGGTTATGCCTAACCTCTATGGCGATATCATCAGTGATATTGCGGCTCAGATTGCTGGGTCAGTTGGCCTTGCCGGCTCAGCCAATATTGGAGAGAGTTGTGCTATGTTCGAGGCAATTCATGGTTCTGCACCCGATATAGCGGGGCAAAATGTTGCAAATCCTTCGGGCTTAATCAATGCGTCTGTTATGATGCTCATACACCTTGGGGAGACAACGACAGCTCAGCACATTCAAAATGCGTGGCTAAAAACTCTTGAAGACGGAATGCACACGGCGGATATTTATGATGCACAATCATCAGAGAAGCTGGTAAGTACAACTGAGTTTCAGGATGCTGTTATAAACCGCCTGGGAGAATTACCAAAACAGCTCTCACCCGTTCAGTATCCCGAAGATCCTGAACCTATCGAGATAAAACTCACATATAGCAGAGGTCCAAAAAAACCATCAAAACAGATTGATAGAAAATTGACAGGCACAGACGTATTTGTATACTGGGAGCCGGGCTCTGCTGATAGTCTTGCAGAACTATTGATTGAAGGGATGCAGGATCTGTCAAAATCTATGGATTTGATAATGATCACAAACCGGGGTACAAAAGTTTGGCCTGAAGGTATGGAAGAAACTTTTTGTACAGACCACTGGAGGTGCAGATTTCACTCAAAAAGCAGCGCACTTCAGTCGTCTGATATAATTGAGTTGCTTAGTAATCTTTCTGAAAACGGGATAGATATTATTAAAACTGAAAACCTGTATGAATTTGATGGCGAGAGGGCATACTCTCTTGGCCAGGGGGAGTAGAACTGCAACCCGCAGGCAGTAAGGGCTTGCGGGTTTTTAGTTGACACATATACTTAATTTCTCAAAATTCGATAAAAAGGCATTTATATAAGATAAGCTCTGTTTCAAATAGGGACTGATAAACCCAATGATCAGGATTATCAGCTCTGATGGCTGATTGAAATTATTTGTATTATTTCCGTTTAAAAAAATCTGATGGACGATGGGCTCTGATCTATGGGACCAGCAGTCTTTCGATTTCAAAATGCAGAACTTGTTTGTAAATCCATCAAAACAAATGAGTAATTAAAGGTTGAACCAATAGGTTGTTAAGGCCTATATTACTTAGCTTGATATTGAGCGGAAATATAGATAATCAAATAAATTAGAGTCTTAAATGGAATCCCTTTTAACGAACTTTACGTCACCGATTGTCCTGGCTTTTATACTGGGGATTATTTCAAAATTGGTGAAAAGTGATTTAGAGATTCCGGAATCAATTTACAAGGCAATATCTATATATTTGCTGCTTGCAATTGGCCTCAAGGGAGGAGTTGAACTCAGTACTACTGCATTTGCGGATTTTATCTGGCCTGTAGTAGCAACTATATTTTTAGGAATACTCACTCCTATCATAGCATATGTTGTACTTCGGTATTTGGGGAAGCTGGATATAACTAATTCAGCGGGTATTGCCGCTCACTATGGCTCTGTATCGGCCGTTACATTTATTGCAGCCATAAGTTACGCTGAGACTATCGGGGATCCTCCTGAAGGCTTTATGCCTGCACTTGTGGCTCTGCTGGAAGTGCCGGGTATTATTGTGGCACTTATGATCCCCCAGCTGTTTCAGTCAAGCAGCTCATCACTGAAAGGCGCCTTAAATGAAGTTGTGACAGGAAGCAGTATTGTTTTATTACTCGGTGGCTTGGTGATTGGTTATCTTGCAGGTCCCGTTGCTTTTGAACCTGTAAAACCATTTTTTGTAAATGGTTTTCAGGGTGCATTAGTGATCTTTCTTCTTGAGCTTGGCATGATTACCGCACGCAGACTGGGAGATTTAAAAGAAGTAGGATTTTTCTTACTTGGATTCGGAATCGCAATTCCAATCCTACACGGATTTATTGCAATAGTAATTGGATTATGGGCCGGGCTGAGTGTTTCAGGAGCGTCTGTATTTGCGGCTATGGTTTCAAGCGGAAGTTACATAGCAGCTCCTGCAGCCGTGCGGATTGCTCTGCCCAAGGCAAGCCCTACACTGTATTTGACAGCATCTCTTGGGATTACTTTTCCCTTTAATATTGCACTGGGCATTCCGCTTTATTATTTAATAGCAACCTGGATTGGAGGATAAATTGACATGGCACTTACAGAACTCTTTTTAGTCACAATTGTAACGGAAAGAATACTCAGAGATGACATTATTGATTTAATAAAAGAGAAGGGCGCTAAAGGGTTTACCATTACAGATGTGGAAGGGGTAGGATCCCGTGGAACAAGAGTGAGCGACTTTGAAGGAAAGAATGTGAAGATTGAGGCTGTGGTTGGCAGGGATGTCGGAAATGCTATCATTGATTCCGTTTCAGAAAAATATTTTGAGAATTATGCCGTCATCAGTTACGTAACCCCTGTTAAGGTTATAAGAGGCGACAAGTATACATAGACTGTCGTTGTAAATACAGTTTGCTCCTTAATCTTTGACGGGAAATAATAACAATTAAGAATTTTTGTTACAGAGCTAATTCATTTAGACAAAGTCGTCAAATGAATCGTACGATACCGGTTTGATTTTGATTTTGATTTTTTTGATATCCAGATCAAACCAATAAGTTTTTTAAAACATATTATGACTGAAAAGAAAAAAAGACCCGGCAGAAACGACAATTTTGACGGTAATAGTGGCGGGAAGAAGTCGCGCCGGGGAAGCAGTGGACGATCAAGTAGTTCATCGGGTAAAAAAGTACGGTCTAAGCGTGCAGAGGGAACAATGAAGAATCCGCGAACAGCGCCTCAGCGACCACAGGCGGAAAAGGAGATGCGGATTAATAAATTTATTGCCCATGCCGGTCTTTGCTCCCGCCGTGATGCTGATGAGTACGTATCCGCCGGTAAAGTGAAGGTAAACGGGCAGGTGGTGACCGAGCTCGGAACAAAAATAAAGACAACGGATACAGTTACGGTTGAAGGACAGACATTATCGCTTGAGCCGTTTGTCTATATTTTGCTCAATAAAAGTTCCGGTTCCATCACAACTACCGATGACGAGCGGGACCGTAAAACCGTTATGGACACAATTGAAGACGCTACGGGGAACCGTGTGTACCCGGTTGGGCGACTTGACCGAAAAACGATGGGTTTACTGCTATTAACGAACGACGGTGATCTTGCCCATCGGCTGATGCATCCCAGCTACCAGGTGAAGAAAACATACCTTGTGCAGCCCAACAGGGTGCTCACTGAGGAAGAGATGCTGGGGCTGAGAGAGGGTGTGGATCTTGAAGATGGATTCATCAAACCGGAATCAGTATCGCGAGATCCGTTCAAAGCCGATTCAATTATCATTTCTGTGTTCGAAGGAAGAAATCACCTCATTCGGCGAATGGTGGATCATATTGGAGCCGATGTTGTAAAGCTTAAAAGAATCTATTACGCCGGCCTGCATGAAAAAGATCTAAAAGTAGGACGCTGGAGATATCTTAGAACTGATGAAATCAACAACCTGCGAAAGCTCGTGAAATTAGACACTCTCGAATTCAACCAATCGAACTCATGATCTATAGCAGTGTAAAAAAAGAAACAGGGTCGGTTCAGTCTCGCGAAGACTTACCTATTTACTATGATCTTTATTCACCGGTAACTACAGTAACACGGTCATTTCCAATAATTCTCTTCCTGCACGGTTTTAAAGGGTTTAAAGACTGGGGGGCTTTTCCTGACGCCTGCGAATATCTTGCCCGTCACGGGTTTTGCGTGCTGTCTTTCAATTTTTCCAAAAATGGTGTCGGCAAGAATATGCTTGAATTCGATCAGCCTGAACTCTTCGAGCAGGAGACACTTAGTTCTGACCTCAATGATGTAGGAGATATGATATCTCACCTGAAAAACGGAGAATTGAGAAGTGAGCAGGTGATGATCAATACAGACATTATTGGAATTATTGGTCATTCCAGAGGCGGTCATACAGCAATCGCTGCAGCGGCGGAATATCCAGGTATACAGACGGTCGTTACCTGGTCTGCTGTTGCAAATTACAATAAGCGATGGAGCGATGAGATGGTGAAAGACTGGGAGAGTAAGGGATATACCAAGATTGTAAATTCCCGAACCGGACAAACTCTCAAGCTTGGAAAGGTTGTATATGATGATGCCATCGAAAACGCTGACAGGCTGATGGCCAGCCAGCGCGTAAAAGAGCTGCACATTCCGGCGCTGTTCATTGCTGCTAAAGAAGATGAATCAGTCCCTCACTCAGATTCAAAAAAGCTATTTCGAGCCTGTCCATCCGATGATAAGGAGATTAAACTGATCCAAAATACCGGCCATACATTCGGAACATCTCATCCGTTTGAGGATGAAAATTTCCCGGAACCTTTTGATGAACTACTTGAATCTACTGAAACTTGGTTTCTGGAGCATTTGAAATAAGAAGGGGTTCATCAGCGAAAATTAATGCTCACTGTGTGTGATTGAGGATAATCACAGATGGCTTTGCAACATCATGCTATTGCCACATTTCAACGTTATCGTGACATCGAAATCTTCTCGTCCGCCATTTGGCGGTCGCTTTGGTTACTCCGCCAGCTCTGGCGGACTAGCTCTAAGCCCTCTATAAAAATACCCGTCAGTCTGCAAAAACAGCGTAATGACTGGCAACATTGCAATGCCCTCATAAAAATTAGTAGATGCATTTTTAGAAATTATTTTGTATCTGATCATATACATATGCTCATTTGTAATGACTCATTCATATATAAAATAATTTCCCTACTGATGAAAGTTAAAAGTATAAGAGAGGCAGATGAAATTCTTGCTCAAAATATACATTCCATTCGTACCGTAACGGAGTGGGCAGCATTTATGGGGTATCATGATAGTTCTTTTTTTTCAAGACGCTATAGAAATCACCACAATCTTGTTGCTGTAAAACGCCTCACCAACACAAGAATGAAACAGATTGAAACGCTCATGAAAAACAATACAGCTATTCTTAATTATGAATTGGCGAGGCGAGTGGGTTTAAGGGATGAACAGGATCTATATAATTTTGTAAGCTATCACAGGGGATGTTCACCTACAAAACTAAAGCAAGAACTCTCGTCTTCCAGGGGTTGATTATTTGACCGTCTCGACTCAATTTAGAGCTTCACTGATCTATATTTACATTCAATAATGTTGCTGAGATACCTTTAATAATTACCAGTCTGAGCTAATCTTTTTGGATTGCTTATTTTTTGAATCTTCAGACCACTCAAGTTCCAGATAGTCAAGAAGTTTTTCCAATTTTAGCACGGATAAGCGCGAAAATCGAATGTTCATGAAACTCTCTTGATAATTGAATCCCAATCTTCGGTCTCTCCATTTTTGACCTGTTTTCTGCTTATTTCGATTTCTGTTTTTTGGTCTTCAGAAAAATCAAGCCAAAAGTCTCTTTTTTCGCTTTTCAGATCTTCCAAGAGTTTCTTTAACAAATCTGTGCTTTCGGTTTCAAGAATTAGTCGAGTAAGCTCTATCTTTAATGTTTTGTTATCCATAACCAAAAATTTTTATGAAAGATAAATAAATTAATGCACACATACATTTATGCTGTGTTGCCTATTGGTTGATTTCGGTTTTTCGCGATAACTTCATGATTCTTCTTGCTTTGTAGGCTGATATGATCAGATCTTCTTAATTTAATGATGGTTAAATAAATTGACATTGATATCAACAATATGCCCAATTCTTTAATTTTTATTATGAAGTATAACCTTCCATATGATTCCCGCAATAGGTTCGTTTGGAAATGAAGAACTTGTATCTTCTGAAAAGTCAAATGCACATACTATCGCTTCATCGTCTATGATTCAGATCAATAAAATTGCCGGCCTCCTGTTTTTTGTCATCATTTTGTCAGCCGGAGTTGCTCACGCCCAGACCCCAATACTCATTCATGACAATGAGTTCCGCCAGGATGCAGTCACGGCTATCGACTCGCTTTATAACCGGAATACGGAAGCATCACAGGAGATTATGGCGGACTGGGAAGATCGATATCCGGACCATCCGTTGTGGGAGATGTGGAATGCAATGGAAGTTTGGTGGGTCGTTTTGGAAGATCTGTATGACCATTCACATGATGATCGTCTGATGGAAGCTTTGCATCGAAGTGACTATGCCGCCGGACAGCTCTTGAACAGGCAGCCGAATCACCCCGATGCACTTATCATCCGCGCCCTTGCCAACGGTTACATTGCAAGGCACTACTCCAATCGGGACAGCTGGCTCTCCAGCGTGAATGTATCCCGCAAAGCGTACAGCACCTATCAAACGCTGATGGAGGTAGAGCCTGATTTTCCCGACAACGAATTTGTTCAGGGGATGATATCATACTACGCGGCCTATATCCCTGAAGAATATCCCGTAGTGCGTGCTGTATCCTGGTTTTTCCCTGATGGGGATAAAGAAGAGGGACTTCGTAAAATAAGGATCGCGTCGGATGAGGGTATTTTTTCAAGGCCAGAAGCAACCTATTTTATGGGTAACATCTTGCTCAACTATGAGAACGAAGTTGAGGAGGCAATGGGTTACTTTCGCCGGCTTGTTAATCGATATCCCGATAATGGTTACTACAGGCGATTGATGATCCGGACTCTATCAAGCCAAAACAGAAATGAGGATGTGCTGGCGGCAGTTGATGAGGCGCTGAATCACTGGGAAGATAAAGACGAAGCAAGCCAACTGATCCTTCAAGAAGAACTCCTGTTCTGGAAGGGGAGGGCTTATTATCGAATGAATCAATTCCAGGCTGCCCTTAAATCGTTTCAGGAAGCCATCAGCCATGGAGAAGAGCTCCCAAACAGACCAGAACGGTTGTACTACTCAGTAGCAAATTATTACGCAGGACTCTCTTCAGAGGCTTTACAAAACCCTGAATCAGCAAAAAAATACTATTCCGTAACTGTCGACCAAGATGTAGAAGGTGATTTCATGGCAAAAGCACGTGAACGTCTGGGCAATCTATAAATAAAAATCATCCGTACTATACTCGATCATCCCGGCGGTAAATGAGCGGTGTTAAAACTGTATTCCTTCACTGTTTCTGAGCCATCACCCGTAACATGGAATGTACGTTCGGTAAACTGAACCTGTCCATCATTATCAATTGTGAGAAGTGACGAACATCTCGTGCCATAATCGTCTGTTTCGATGAATATTGGTGACACTGCTTTTTCCATCTCCGGGGAGAGACCGGTGTTGGGCAGTTTTTCCAGCGGGAAAGATTCTGAGTCCTGTAATAGCTGGAAAATTTCTTCGGGATTAATCTTTTCTGATTGAACCACTTTTTTAAATAACGACTTTGCTTTTTCAACTTTCGGCCATGGAGTATCAAGAAAAGCATTGCTGATTCCGTGAATGCCGGGCTTCACAGACTGGAACTGCCGGTTGACATTGTTTAGGTAAAAGATCTGGTTGGCATTACCGGCTAAAAGGTTAAATCCGGAGTAAGCTGAACTGTTTTTTTGAATCCGGCTAAGTTTTTTTTTAGGAGGACCTGGTTGTGTCAGAAATTCCGGAATGATTTCGCCTCGCGATCGCTCACCATTGATCGGGTTATCCAGGTCACGGAAGTTTGTGATAGCTCCAAATTCACCATTTTGATTAACACCCAGCCATGTACCGCCTGCGCGTAGATCTTTTCCCGCTAACAATGGGGGGCTTGTATCCCAAAAATGTGCCTGTCGGGCGTCTCTTCCATAAAATTCATCCCTGTTGCCCGCAAGGATTACAGGGTATTTTTTGTGATGGTTGTATGAAAAGACGATCAGGCACATAGTTAAATTTAGACTGTGAATAGTATCTGTTTAACGGTAAATTGCGTGAAATTTATACTAAACGGGAAGTAAGAGTGCAACATATTACATGTTATATACGAAACATGACATGCATTTATTTACTCTTTGTGTTGCGCCTCTAAATAGCATTTTTTAAAGTATCGAAACTAACTTAACACCCGCCATACATGTTTGGAACGGATACGGCTAAGCGAGACATGTTATTGATAGCATTGGGTTTGCTTGCAGCCGGTTTCTTTTATTGGTTTTACCCCATTATCCATCCCCTGAATTTGGGCGACAATTCGCTAGGTAATCAGACTGCGTCAAATTTTGTTGATTCAGAAATGAACAGGCTGGGGTTTACCTATGAAGATGGTGCGCAAACCACGTATCGTGTTAACACAGACATTCTGGATTTTGTTCAAACCGAACTCTCTGAACAGGAGGTGGAAGGCTACGATGGCGGTAGTGCTGTCAGGAGTCTTATTCCATCTTTCTATTGGCACTCGCAGCGAAAAATACAGAGAACCGAGTCGCTCGATGAGATTCCGGATACAGAAGAGTCTGATTGGCTTTTGACGGTTCATCTTTCAGAGAGTGGTCAGTTACTGGCAATCAGAAATCCCTTGAATCTTTTTCCGAAAAAAGGATTTGAAGCACCATTTTTTGAAGAGTACATGCCAGAGCTCATACCTCAACTTCAACCTATACGCCCCGACTCATTGTTGTTTGAAGAGCTTCAGTTCCGTTTAACCGTTGGCCAGAACCGGAATTCTGATACGGTGATTGAAGGTGATCCTACCTATCTCGGCCCGGATGCGGCAACTGAGATGGGCTTTTATCATCTTGAACAGTCGGGCTGGCCCTCGGAGTACTTCACGGCCAGCGATCCTGAACCCCAGGTGATCAGGGGAGTGGAGACTGCACGGATTGTGTATAGTGGTGAACTGCCAGAGATATTACCGTCAACAATAGAAGTGACGTTAGACCTGTTGCCAACCGGAACTCTGGTGGCAATGGATTACCAAATGCAGGGAGAGGTAGATGTACTGAACGAATCCGGCCTGAATGTCCGGGTTGGAGTTACGGTTGTTACCATATTTTTACTGGCTATCTGGTTACTCATTCTATTTTTTGTTAGAATCAGGCTTCGGCTGGTCGATATCAAACTATCGGTACTCATCGCTGTACTTGCCGGGTTCTCTTTCCCGCTTATTTTCTTAATGAGGCAGGTCAATAATTTTGCCTACACGTACTCCATGTTTTCCATGGAGCAAATATTTGGCATTTTACTCGCGCTTGGATTTATGGCGGCGAGCAGCTCTATCGTGTTTTTTATAACAACCGCTATCGGGGATTCACTAACACGCGAAAAGTGGATCGAAAAATTGAAAACGTTCGACCTGGTCCGCCTGGCCATGTTTTACAACCGGCCGGTTGGGCTTCTGATTATCAGGTCGGTGGCGTATGCTTTTATGTTAGCATCGCTCGTATCACTCGTCGTTTTCTTAATCCCAAACAGCTATATATCAGTCACAGAAACATTCAGATCTGACGCAACGATACTGCCATCTCTTGAGGTCATCATCTCAAGTACGCTTTTTTACCTGGTACTGGTACAAATTGTCCTGTTAATCTGCATCGGAAAACTGAGCGGCCGTACAAAACGACCGATATGGATTATCTCACTCAGTGCGGTGCTATTTCTGCTGCTAAATTATATGCCGGTCAATTTCGGGCCATGGTCAACAGATATGATTGCCGTAGGAGTAGTAGGGGTCGCTGCCGGTCTCATTTACATTAAAGAAGATTTCTTAACGGTATTTTTGTCACTCACGCTAATGGGCATTCACCTGCTAAGCGCCACAGGATGGGTGATGGATGCCTCTCCCGATGTATCTGTTTTTTATGTTAGTCTGCTGTTAACAATAGTGTTGGTTTTACTTGGAGCATTTGGTTTTTACAACGGTGATCCGGTGGATGAACTTCCTGAGTATGTGCCTGATTACATCAATGAATTAAAGAAAGATGAGCGTATTAAGCAGGAACTTCAAATTGCCCGCGCGGTTCAGCAGTCATTTCTGCCAGGTAAAATGCCAAACAGTAACGGATTCGAAATAGCGGCCATCTGTACCCCCGCTCATGAAACGGGAGGCGATTATTATGATTTTATTGAGATGAACGAGAATCAGCTTGCCGTTACGATTGGTGATGTGAGCGGAAAAGGAATAGAGGCCGCATTCTATATGACATTCACCAAAGGAGTACTGCATGCGCTGAGCGATGATATATCATCCACGTCGGAAATGCTGATCCGTATTAACAATCTATTTCTCAAGAATGCCAAGAAAGGGACATTTATCTCTCTGATATTCGGCATAATAGACTTTAAAAACAGTACGTTTCGTTTTTCAAGGGGCGGACATAACCCATTGCTTCTCTTTAATGCCGATAGCGGAAAAATTAAAGAATACAGACCGTCTGGTATTGGTCTGGGTATGGCAAATGAAGAGCTTTTTAGGCATCATATCAAAGAGTCCTCCATTCAGTTGAAAAAGGGCGATATTTTAGTGTTGTTTACCGATGGCGTTGTGGAAGCCACAGACGCACGAGGGCGATTTTATGGTGATAATCGATTGAAAAGTATTCTCAGGCGATCATCAAAGTTATCTGCCGATAAAATTATACATGCCTTGTCGGAGGATTTGTTGAAATTTGGAGAAGGGTCGGAGCCTCACGATGACATGACCACGATTGTCATAAAGAAGACATAAATAAATTAATAAGAATTGTATCTTGTAATTATGAAAATATTTAGAATAATTTCTCTTTCTATTGCGATTTTGTTTGGCGTTACTTCGTTAAGTTTCGCCCAGAGCCTGAATCCAACAGAGCTTGACAGCGCACTCGAATCAGCAAAAAAGAACGATAAAAAAGTGCTGATTGACGTTTATGCCGAGTGGTGTCCGTATTGTGAAAAAATGCATACCGAAGTCTACACCCAATCCGATATTATCGAAGCCGTAAACGATCATTTCTACCTGGTTAAAATCAATATTGAATCGCAAAACGAAGTTAACTACCTCGGTAACAGGATGGCGGAAAGCGAGTTTGCAAAAATGCTGAACAGCTCTAGCCTTCCTACCACCTTTTTTATGAATGGCGATGGCGATCTACTTGGAATGCAGCCCGGATTGCTGCCGGCGGATGTGTTTGAAGATCTGCTGAATTTCGTTGGCAGTGACGCATTTGAGTCACTTTCATTTGAGGAATACAGAAATCGAGATTAATTCATCCCACTCCAATCCGGGTTTAAAGTTATGAGCAGAAGTCAGTCGGTTGAGGACTATTTAAAAGCAATATATAAACTTGAATCTTCACTTGAGGGGAAGGGTGTTCCAACATCAAAGCTTGCAAAAGAGATGGATGTTGCAAATGCATCCGTTACAAATATGGTCAAACGCCTGTCTGATTTAGGAATGGTGACTTACGAATCTTACTACGGATCCAGACTGACCGATGCCGGCCGAAAAATCGCTCTTGAAATGATTCGCCATCACCGCCTGCTTGAGCTTTACCTGGCTGAAATGCTAGGCTATTCGTGGGATCAGGTTCACGATGAAGCAGAAAAACTGGAGCACCATATTTCGGAACAGTTTGAGGATAAAATTTCTGAACTGTTGAATGATCCGAAGTTTGACCCTCATGGGGATCCGATTCCTACCAAAGAAGGGCTGATGCCGAAAATTGGTCTTCAAGCACTTTCAGACGTTGATGAGAATAAATCCTATGAGGTCAAAAGAGTGAAAAATCAAAGCCCGGAATTGTTGCGTTATCTCGATGATTATGGGCTTACTCCCGGGGCTAAAGTTATCATCAAAAAACGAGAACCGTTCGACGGGCCGTTAGAGCTTGATATTGATGGCAAAAAAATCACGCTCGGATACAAAATAGCTACCGATATTCTCGTTACAGCTGTGGATTAGTCCATGCAGTAAGGCTTGACAAGAATTTTATATGCCCCCGATCAGGCGGTATGATCTAATGGATTTGGGTAAATGAACGAGTAACTAAGCTCTTTCTTAAGCTTTTTGTTACTTATAATTCTATTCTCGGAGTTGCTGGTTTCATCAAAGGTGGGTGGTTCCAAGTCAAAATGTTTTGCAGCCGACTGGTAAAATGTTTTCCGTGGCGGATGGCCATCAGAAACAGCATTGTAAATGCCAGATGAAATATTGTCATCAATAATCTTTTTGATGATCTGTATGCAGTCGTCCTGGTGAATCAGGTTTACCGGTTTTAAGGGTGATGAGAGATTTATTTTCCCGGCAAGATAGCGAACCGGATGTCGATTGTATCCGTACAGCCCTCCGAATCTAAGCACGACAGTTTCAAACTCAGATGCTTCCATTAAGAGTTGCTCCGCTTTCAAAACTGCTGTTCCTGATGGCCTCGCCGTATCTGAGAGATCTGCGTCATCTTCGCTAAACACACCTTCCTTTGCAGGGTAAACTGATGTTGAGCTTGCAAAAATCAGTTTCTTTATGTTATTCTTTCCATTTGAACTTGAGATTTGCTCACATACAGATCGAATTTTATCTGGATATGCTGATTCAACATTCGGGGTGCCACGCCCAGGCGGGATGTTCAAGAAAAGAATGTCGCTATCCCAAAATGATTCATTCTCGGATGAGCCTACAGTTTCAGGAATTGATAATATGTAAGGCTCAATTCCATTCTTTTTTAGTATCTCATACTTTTCTTTTGTAGTAGTGGAACCTTTAACGATATAATCCTGGCGAAGAAGAGTTTGTGCGAGTGGAAAACCAAGCCATCCGCATCCTAAAATTGATACAATCATGTAAATGTCTTTAGATGAATTTGAAGGTATAAACTATCTGATGCAATTGAAAATGGCCGGAGTCTGGCATTAAAATTTTTGTGTTTGATATGTTTCAGAATACTCATCAGAAATAGAATTCATTAAATCTTCTTTGAGCTTTAGTAGTTTTATAATCAGCGTTTAGTATGCCAACAGGAATAGAAAATGTCCGGTAAGTTACAGATGGTTATTTTGTGTTGATGAATATTGAATTGTGAACAATCATTTTGTTATAAAATTGGGTCGTTTCAGAACATTTATCGTTATATGAATAAGAAAAAAATCGCAATCGTTGGTGCTGGAATTACCGGGCTCTGCACTGCCTGGAATGCCGAAAAGCATGGCGCTAATATAGACCTCTTTGATCGGAAGAAGCTCGCCGGTGGTGTGATCAGTACAGAGACTGACGGAGAATGGCGTTATGAGCTGGGGCCAAACACACTTCTTTTGAAAGATCCGGAGATCGAAGCGCTATTAGAAGACTTGAATCTCAGTGAAAGGGTTGAAACTGCTAATAGCGAAGCGTCGAAGAGGTTCATTGTCAAGGACGGAGAACTGAACCAGCTTCCGCAGTCGCTAACTGGTTTTCTGAAAACTCCCTTATTTTCGGGTAAAGCAAAGCTAAGGCTGCTCAAAGAACCCTTCGTATCAACAACAGATTCACAATCTACGGTGGCACATTTTTTTGAAGCCCGTTTTGGGAAAGAGATTCTTGATTACGCTGTAAACCCGTTTATTGCCGGAATTCATGCTGGCAGACCCGATCAACTTTCCATCAAGCATGCATTCCCATCTATCTATAATTTAGAGCAGGAACATGGATCAGTCATGAAAGGGGGAGTTCGAAAGTTGTTCAATCGTAACGGCGGGGAAAAAACGAAGCGCAGACTTATCTCATTTGAAACTGGCCTCCATGAACTACCAGAAAAGCTGACTTCAGGCATCTCAAATACATTTTATGATCACGATCTGGAGCGTGCAGAAAAACAAGCTGACGGCTGGTATTTGCAAACAAACAGAGGTGAATATGGCCCGTATGATGACGTTGTAATTACGATTCCACTCCACAAGTGGGATTCGAAAAAGCTGCCAATCTCGTCAGAACAACTGAAAAAAATTAAGGGCGTTTCTTATCCACCTCTCTCAACGATGGTTCTGGGCTATCGGAAAAAGGACATTGAACATCCGCTGGACGGATTTGGATTTTTGGTTCCGGAAGTTGAAAATCGCTCCATATTAGGGGCACTGTTTACATCCACGCTATTCAAAAACAGAGCACCTGAGGATTACCATCTACTTACAGTTTTTGCCGGGGGCGGACGACAACCAGGCATTGCGGAAATGGAAAGCAGTGATCTTTTGAAACTCGTTCAGGAGGATTTAAAAGACTTAATTGGTGTGAATGGAGAACCTGTGTTTAAAGATCACATATTCTGGCCAAATTCAATACCGCAATACAATACCGGGTACAACGAAATCTATTCAATCTTTGAAGAACTTGAATCGAATAATGTAGGGCTACATTTTGCCGGAAATTTTCGCAGAGGAATTTCTGTGCCGGACTGCATCAAAAATGGATTAACACTAGGTAAGAATCTGGCCAATGCACCAAATTAGTAAGAGCGGGATGAAAAGAGCTCAAGTACATTCTGGAGCACATTTTGCCCGATTTTGGTAAGCCGTTCTCCGCGACCCAGAGCGAGAAACCGAAGCAGAAGCCGCAAATCGTTCAGCAAAAGAGGAGGATTTGTGACAAGTGTTTCGTTTTCTATGACAAAATCCCAGTCAATATCCGTGCTGAACTCAACACCGTCTTTTTCCATCCGCTCTTTGTAGATGTTAGCAATCAGTCCATAGCCGATCGTTGATGGATGTAGCCCGTCAAGGCTGAAAATACCGCCTCGATCAAGCTCCTGACTGTTTTCTTTCAGCCGGAGATAATCCGTTGATAAACGAGGCTGGCCGTGGTTATTAACCATGTAAGATGTGGCCGGATTATTTTTCAGTGCTTTAATAAAAGCCTCAGGAAAAGGCGTGAGCTGTTCAGCCCTGAGCCGTCTCCGTGCTGCTGCAGACACATACCGGCCAACAGGAACCACGTGAAATCCAAATTCATCTGAGAGCTCGTATATAATTTTATTGTACTGATCCACATGCTGATCCAGCGTGATAGCATCTTCTTTGGTCAGATGCGCGTGTTTATCGGGATTGAAATCCTCATCCCAGATCCAAAATCGCGAGTAATAATCAAAATAGCCGGTCCGGGGTTTTGATTTGTCGCTGTTCACGCCCCGGATGGCAGGTGGAATAGTCACGTAAGGAATTGTTGGTACGAACACCCGTTTTGCTCCAATTTTTGATAATTTTTGGTAAAGAATCCTGGTCTCATCCTCAAAATGTTCGGGCCTGAAAACCGTACAGGTTCTCTGGTGGTGAGGAGCATTCAAGTCGTGCTCTTCGGAATAAATGAGCTCAAGATTGGTGACGGCTCCCACAATGTTATTGTGGCCAATGCACGAGATTAAATTTTCAATACCGCCGTCTTTCTGTAGAAGCTTTACATTGTCAATCATCGTATGTTTTCTGCCCTCTTCAGATTGGGCCGGGTTCAAAACCATCCGGGCCGTTGTGTAAAGAGCATTGTCTGGCAGAACACTGAATACCGTATAGCGAGGCTTTTTAGTTTCAATTTGTTTTTTGCAGTACTCTGCATTCATCAGCCATGAATCGCTTATTGAAACTCCCCAGACCCCTTGGTTTTGGTAAGGCAAATCTCGCTCTACGGCGAGCGACTTTTTGCTGCCTTCCCAATATTCCTTAATTCGGCGAAGTGTTTTATAAAGATGGGCACCTGCTTTCAAATATTCATTCCAGGTAATTTTATCTCCAAATTCATCAGACATGCCTCGCACGAGCATCTCAATATTTATTGGAATTCCTGTTTGAGCTGTAAACAGTGGCGTATCAAAGGATGTATCACTCTCAAGAGATCGGGCAAGAATAGCCGGAAAACTCAAATCCGTTCGGTATACTCCGCCATTCTTAAATCCCTGGGCCATGCTGTCGCCGATGGAAACCAGCCGATGTTTATAAAAAGTCCGCCTGCTAAACACGAGATGAATTCATTATCTTTCAAGTCAACGCCACGTAAATGTACAGTCAATTTAATAAGAAATCAGATGTCAGAACCGGAAAACAATCTCCAAAAATTTCGCCAGCAGCGTGAGGAGATGAATGAAAAGATTCTTGATCTGAATCACCTCGGAATAAAACGATTTTTTAACCTCGATTCCAACACCTATAAAGATGGAGCCCTGCCAACTCAAACAAAAGAGCTGCTTGGGCTGGTTGCATCTACGGTTTTGCGATGTAACGACTGCATCGCCTACCACCTGGAACAATGTGCCAAAAGCGGGTCAACGAAAGATGAGATTATCGAATCATTAAACGTAGCACTTGTGGTTGGGGGGAGCATTGTGATTCCCCATCTGCGGCACGCCATTCAGACACTGGAACTGCTTGAAGACGAAGGAACACTCTGAATGAAGACGATTTTTGCTCTTTCAACGATTATCGTTGGATTACTTCTGCCAATTTGCGGTTATTCCCAGCTCATGTCGGATTCAGAAATGAGGGGGGTTAACCATTCATTTTATCCGATTGTCGGGTACTCATCCGATTTGGGATTTTTTGGCGGCGGACTTTTTCAACGGATTGATTATGCAGATGGAATACGGCCGTTTTTATCGAACACAGTTGTTGATGTAACAGGCTCAACAAGAGGAAAGTGGGCCGGAGCGTTCGAATATGAACGGACCCGGATGTTTGGCAGACCACTAAGAACTCGCTCCATACTGGACGTTGTACGCAACCCGATATATAATTATTTCGGAATAGGCAACCGTTCAGAATTTTCAACATCTGAATTTGACGATGGGCTTTATTATTTACTTCAGCGTCGCATAAATGCCCGGTTTGAAATTCGGAAACCGCTGTACCTCATGGATGGAAGAGGTGTGGTTGAAGGAGTTTTTAGGCTGAAAACCTCTTACACGGAAAATGAGGACAGGGGAGCAGACACCAGGTTTGTGGAATTGCCGCCGCCAGGCGCCGATGGCGGCTGGGTCAACACAGTAGGAGCAGGCCTCATTTACGACATCAGAAATAATGAATTTGATCCGAGATCCGGGATCAGGGCAGAATTGGGAGCTGACTTTTCTCCTAAAGTAGCGGGAAATGATTACGGCTATTCATTCTATTTTGCGGAGCTGACATCTTACTTATCAATTGTTGAAAGCACTGTTTTCGCTCAGAAGATTGCTGCAGAACATAGCTATGGAACAGCACCATTCTATGAACTTCCTGTTTTAGGAAATAAAGATGGACTCCGTGGATTTGCCATGAACAGGTTTTTGGGCGAAAGTTCTGTTCTTTACATGGCAGAATTAAGAAGCTGGCTATTTCACTTTTTTGATGATCAGGTTAAGTTTGGCGGACATCTGTTTTTTGATACTGGACGTGTTTTCTCTGATACTGACTCCCCTCGTCTTTTCGATAACTGGAAGCGAACCTATGGTTTTGGCGGAGCAATGTCGGCCTTTAATCCCGATCTGATTTTCAGAGGAGAGTTAGGATTTTCAGAGGAGAGTTACAGGATATATGCGGGTATAGGTTTTGCGTTTTAGAGAACTGCTATTATTGATTGAAAAAGATAAAGTATTCTTGATTTATGAGTAAAGGTAAATTATTGGTGACTGCATCAAATTATACGTGTGGAGACATGAAGTATGTACTTGAAGACAATCCAGATTATTTTTTGCATATACCGCTTGAAGCATATGAGTCCACGACCGAAAAAATGGCTTCCGGAATGCTTAAAAAGAACGTTGACAATTTTGCGTTCGTCATATACGGCAATCTTCGAAATGCTATCTATTTCGAGAAATGGATGTCAAAACATAAGCTTTTGAGCGATTTTCAAAATCTTGTTCATTTTTCGCTTGATCAGCCCACATCTGAATTTCTGGAATCGCATGGCATTCCGGCCATTCAGCCCCGGCAACACGCCAAGCCAATTGATATCCTCGAATTTATGCTCAAGATTTCCAGGGAAGGGAAAACTCTTTATCCCTCGTGTTCGAATAAAGCAGAAGAGATGCCCGGCCTGCTACAGGAACTTGAAATGGACGTGGCTGAATTTCCGGTCTGTGAAGAAATCGGTCTTGATCCAGAGGATGTTGAATCACTTCGGAATAAACTATCGGTTGAAAAGGTATCCGCTGTTCTCTTTCACAATCGTTCTGGCGTTACTCGGACTTTTGCTGCGTTCCAGGATCTGGATGTAAAAAAACTGACGGTCTATTCCGGCAGCGCAGGTGTTACCGAGCATCTGATAGGCAAGGGGATAGAACCTCACTTTGAAGCAGAAGGATCATGGCCCTCGATTGAAGAGCTCATCAAAAGCGAGTTTCTGGAAAATGTGTAGACGTGACCCGAACCTCATCTGCACGCTGCTTCCGCAGGCTGACGAGTGGATGAGGCTCAAATACAGTTTTGTTAATTCCCTTCACCAAACGAACATTCCTCAATTTATGCGACAGATAGATGAGGCAACAGAATTTGATTGTAATGACCGACAGTTAACTCACTTCAATTCTACGAGCGTGCATCCCGGCCCGCCATGCTCCCATGGTGCAAGATTATAGCTTTTAATCTCTTTGCGCTGCTCCAGATGCTCGTGAACAAGTTTCTTTAAAATTCCTTCTCCCTTGCCATGAATAATTTCAACTTGCCGGAGACCACGACTGATGGCTTTATCCAAATAGTGCATGAGTTCTTTTACGGCATCGTCACCCCTGTAGCCGCGGATATCAAGCTTAGGTTTTACTGAGAGGTCAATCTGCTCTGATCCGCCATAACTCCTGGTTTTCTGCTTCTTCTTTTTCTTTGGAGGCGCGGCCACACTAATTTTGTTAATCTTCGATTTTATCTTCATGCCATTCACCAAAATTGTGGCCTGATTTCCTGAAATATCAACCACTTCACCTGATGTTCCGCTTTCACCAACCGTTACAAAATCACCAACTTCTGGTGTTTTTTCCGATGATGAATCCTCCATTCGAATGTCAAGATCGGCTTTTCCTCGCTTTACGGCCTGCTTGGTATCAAGGATATCTTTCCTGGCCTCTTTAATAGTTTCTTTATCTTCCTGGCCGGCAGCAATAATTTTTTCAACGGCAGCTTCTATCCTCTGGTTTGCAGTTTGCATGATGCGTTCTGCTTCCTTGTACGCCTCATCGAGCTTTTTCTTTTTCTCCCGGTCAAACTCTTTCTCTTTCCTGTAGAGCCGTTCCCGGTGTTCATCCGCTTCTTTCTTTAGTTTATCCAGTGACCGACGTTCAGATTTG
Organism: Rhodohalobacter sp. 8-1; assembly: GCF_038150125.1. NCBI lineage: Bacteria > Pseudomonadati > Balneolota > Balneolia > Balneolales > Balneolaceae > Rhodohalobacter > Rhodohalobacter sp. 8-1. The sequence continues at coordinate 162,213 of NZ_JBBVMF010000008.1, forward strand.
ATATCCTGAATCTGCTTTTCCAGTGACAGAAGGAGGTCCCCCATCTTATTCTTCTGGTTGCCCAGCAGATCCCGGGCGCGTTTCATTACATCCTTATGAAGGTCCATTCGATCAGCTATCTCGAATGCGTAACTGCTGCCGGGAACACCTTTTCTGAAGCGGTACGTTGGGGAGAGGGTGGCCTGATCAAACTCCATTGCACCATTTATGATATTCGGATGCTCATGTGCAAAAACCTTTAGCGAGCCGTGGTGCGTTGTTCCAATAACTCTTGCACCTGCATCAATGAGCTGCTCAATAAACGACTGAAACAGCGCACCGCCTTCATCGGGGTCAGTGCCAGTCCCGGCTTCGTCAATCAAAACGAGTCCGCCTTCAGAAACCAGGTTCAGAGTATGCCTCATCCACTGAAGCCGAGATGAAAATGTACTTAAATCATTTTCAATAGACTGATCATCTCCCACATCAATAAATAGCCCGCTTAAAACAGGAAGTGACGAATCGGTTTGAACAGGAACAGGATAGCCCATTTGATGCATATAGCAGATGAGTCCCACGGTTTTCATAGCAACTGATTTTCCGCCTGCATTCGGTCCGGTAATTATCAATCCGCGTTCATCCTCCTCAAGAGAAAGGTGAAGAGGTACAACATCATCACTGTTTTTTTCAAGCCGGTTTTTCAGAATCAGGTTTGGGTTCCGTGCATTGAGAATTGACAGCCGCCTGTTGGGTGATTGTTGGGGAACGGATCCATCAAGATTAAGCCCCAGCTGCACCCGGCTGTTGAGCGCATCAAAAAATCCAATTGTTTGAATATTATCCCGAAGTTCATTTGAATGCTGCCGAACAGTAGTGGTCAGTTCCCTGAGTATTCGCTCAATCTCTCGTTTCTCTTCTGCTTCAAACTCACGGATATCGTTATTGATCTGCAGTGCGTCAACCGGCTCCACATAAACGGTTTGGCCGGATGAGGATACATCGTGCACGAATCCTTCAACCTTTCGCTTGTATTCAGCTTGTATCGGCAGCACCATTCGCCCGTTCCTTATAGTAGGCCCCTCATCAGAGCTCATACCTTTGTCCCTGGCTTTTTTCATTAGCCGGTTAATCGTTTTTCGCAGATCCGTTTTACGCCGGTTAAGTTTTCTGCGGATTGACTGGAGCTCAGGACTGGCGTCATCGCGCAGAGCGCCTGTATCAGAAATGACCCCCGTTATTGCGTCTTCAAGAGATTTGAGCGGAATAAAGCGCTTAACGTGAGCAGAAAGGGCATCTGCTTCGACGTCATCGTTTTTAAAAAACTGTTTGATCAATCGTGCAAGCCTGGCGTTCTCGTATACTACTGGAAATGCATCAAGCGAAAGCATAGCGCCCTCCACCCGGGCATCGCTCAAAATGTCCCTAACATCTTTAAGCTGTCTCAATGGGTGAACACCTTCTTTCTGTATTATGGACAGCCAGCTGCTGGTAAGGTCGTTGATTTGTTTGGTTCCATCAGCCGTTCCGGCAGGCCGCTCATCTGCCAGCCGTTCCTTGCCATACGGCGTGAAAGTATGTTTAAGTGCTTCTTCCAGTATTAGCGTGAACCCGATCTTTTCGGGTAAATTTGTTGGATGTATTTGCATAGTAGAATTCATTGTCTAAAGATCGGTATCTTAGAGCTTAATTTGAAGCGATTTACAAGGTTTGTTCGTCTGTCAGGATGGTATCTTACATTGTAATATGTATGAGGATCCGGTGAGTTAAGTTGCACCCACAAAATTTGTCTTTGTGTCGTTCAAGTTCCTTTAATTGAAGATTAATTACGATTATTATATCATGCAGATTTTTAAAGTCGACGCATTCACTGACTCTCTTTTTACAGGTAACCCGGCTGCCGTTTTACCGGTTGATGAGTGGCTGAGCGCAGAAACTATGCAGCTGATCGCAATGGAGAATAATTTATCAGAAACGGCTTTTATTTTAAATAATGGTGACGGCTTATTTGATATTCGCTGGTTTACACCCGAAACCGAGGTTGATCTTTGTGGGCACGCCTCGCTTGCGGCAGCACATGTTATCATGACGCACATCAATAAAAACGAAAACACTGTTATATTTAACTCGAAAAGTGGTGAGCTTCGGGTCGAAAAATCAGGCTCTACTTACTGGCTTGATTTTCCCTCCCAGCCACCTAAACCTGTCTCTATGCCTAAACTGCTACCGGAAGCTATAGGCACAATTCCTATCTATGCAGGTTTTAATGTAGATTTGATGGTGCTGGTGGAGAACGAACAGATTATACAAAACATGACACCCAACTTCGACATGATAAGGAATCTCGATGTTCGCGGTGTAATTGTAACGGCTGCATCAGCAAGTGAGTCTGTTGATTTTGTGTCCCGATATTTTGCTCCGGCTGTGGGTGTGCCGGAAGATCCCGTTACAGGTTCAGCACATACGGTCTTAACTCCGTTCTGGAGTAAGAAGCTCGGGAAAAAAAGGCTTGAAGCTCGGCAGATCTCTAAAAGAGGTGGATCCCTCGCTTGTATCAACGAAGGCAATCGTGTAAAAATTGGCGGTTCAGCAGTAACATTTTTAACAGGTACGATTCACGCCTGATACCATGATTTTAGTTGCCGGGCTTATCATAATTGGTGTATTTACAGGAATTGTTGCAGGAATATTCGGTATTGGCGGTGGCGTACTGTTTACCCCTATTCTATTCTTTGTGTTCAACTCGACCGGAATTGAACAACCTGTGGCATGGACAATTGGTACATCTTTGTTTTGTACATTTACAGCCGCTCTTAGCAGCTCCATTCAGCAGGGAAAACAAAAAAATAGTTATCTCAGAGAGGGAGTCTGGGTAGGTCTTTTTGGAGCGATAGGTGTCTATTTCGGAAAACTTATTTCAACATCCAAATACTATACTGAAGAGCTTTTTGTCGCGATCTTTGCATGCCTTCTTCTCGTGGTTTCTTATATGTTCTATAAAAGAGGTCAGTCAAAAAAGCGAAAAGCAACTAATGAAAAACCAGTTGGAGTTAAGAAATCGATTGTAACAGGGCTTGGAGGGGGATTTGTTGCAGCTATTGCCGGCGTTGGCGGGGGAGTGGTGATTGTGCCCGCTTTGAATCTTGGCTACAAAATAGATATCTCAAAAGCAGTGAGTGTATCATCTTTGGCAATCTTGATCATTTCTTTGTCAGGCTGGGTGCAATTTGCAATCGATTCAAATATTGTGGCAGGTGCCACTAAGTATACAGTAGGATTTGTTGATTTTGGAACCGGCCTGCCACTGATTGTTGGTGCATTTGCAGGAGGCTTTCTCGGTGTAAAATCTGCTGAAAAGCTGCCACAGGAAAAGCGCCAGATTATGTTCTCCATTCTTACCGTTATTGTGTCTGCCCTGATGATATATAGCATTATTTGATGGGTTGCTTTGCTCTGAAGCAATGCCTTTGGCATAAAACTGTTCTTTTGTCAAATTCCGGCATTTTCAATTACATTTTAGCCTTGGACTTTTAAAAAAAATCCTTGGTTTTACAAAGCCCCCCTGATGAGGAAATAATCGAAAGAAATGGGGGCTACATCTGCAGGAAAGATAGAAAGCTGAGCAACGTCGGAAATCGGTTACGGTAAAAGAACCGTTATGAAAAACATATGCGAGTCAATGCCGGGATTTTGTTCGCCGGTATTTGCATTCGACATGTGTTGTATGCTGTATCCAATCTGAACTCGGGTTTCCTGAATAAATGGAAGCTCGAGACCAGCCCCTATGTTTAGCAAGTAATTCAGTGATGCACCGCTTACATCGGGAAGTTTCTCGTTTAAAAAAAGCCCGCCGGCTGAGAAAAAAGTAAAGGGAGTTATCTTTTTTGAGGACGTGAGTGGCATCATAATACTCAATGGAATGATACCTATACCGGTCCTGTGGTCTTTTGGTCCGCTCACTCCATTTAGAGGATAATTCAGGCGATGTGTTAAAATTAATTCAGAGCCCAGCCGGGCGTGAAATCTTTTGTAGGATAACCTTGTGTGCCAAACCTGGCCTCTCAAAGAAAATGAACTGCTGTTTTCGATTTTGCCCCATGCCGCAAAACTATCGGGTGAGTAAATAGTCGTTATTCCGATTTTTAAATCGGTGTCAGCAGTAAGCCCGATGGGATCTGTTGCCTTCGAAATCTTTGGAATTGCCAGAATTAAACAAACCAGTAAAACTATTGTTAAAGTTTCTACAGATTTGAGAAAGGAGTGCATCAAAAATTCTTTTTATAAACAATAATGGCTGAAATCCATATAAATGCCCAACCTGCAGCGGTTATATACCACTGTCCGAATAGCAATACAGCAACAGTTAGCGCATAAATCAGGTGGTAAACCCACAATGGAGCTTTTGTAACCTTCTTTTGCGTTATGGACCTGAAATTACCGCTGAGCAGCGAAAATAGCCGGGCAATTATCATCAGAGCCGTATAAATGTAAACAATGTAGGTAAGAACTGTTCGCTCAAACATTACAGCAGAAGCTATAACAATGAGTGCAAACAGATCAACAATGATTTGTTTAGCCCAGTCCATAATTAAGATATGAGAGGACTAACTGTCGAGATGTCCTCTCTTGAATTGTAACATAGGGTCAAATAAATAATTATGCGTTTTCCTGAAGTTCAATTACTTCGCGGGCTTGAAGTCCTTTCTCACCTTCCGCGATTGTAAATTCAACTTTCTGGCCTTCGCCAAGCTTTCGAAATCCATCTGACTGGATCTCAGAATAATGTACAAATACATCTTCTCCGTCTTCGCGGGTTATGAATCCATACCCTTTACCGTTATGAAACCATTTAACTGTTCCAACTTCTCTTACTTCTTCCATTATAAATCCCATCTTAGTTCCCGGTGATAGTTTACAACAGCCTGATTCTTATTTGAATCAAAACCATCGCTATTAAAATAGTTTGTAAAAACCTTTTTAGCAATAATCATTATTAAATTGATTATGGTTTTTCCCTAGGTAATATGCCTAACAGAATTTATTTAGCCATTTCGGGTAAAACAAGGTTTAAACTTGTATGATTTGGAAGCGCTTTTTTAGCCAAATAAAGTAGTTCTGAACGAATATTTGGGTGTTTCATCATAAAAAAAGCCACCCTGACTCTGATGAATTATTTATTCATTGATGCAGAAGTTGAAATTAATTTGAATAAAATAATGAATGAAGGAGATAAGTTCGGGGCCACTGAGAAACAGTAAACCGTCAATAATGTTTTATTCTGACCCTATTTTAACATCTTCAGCCAGCGAGAGGCCTTCAATCCAAATCCACTGTGATGATCGGTTTGCGGGGTGCTGATCTCGTACCGGTGAGATCCATTCGGTCCCAACTCTGTCTTCAATATCAACAATATAGCCTGAGAATGTTACAAGCTGCCCCCGTCGAATGGATAACAGCTTTTCCTGAATATTTTCTGAAGCAGGAATGGTGTGAGCCATCATCAGGTGTTCATGGATGTTGCCTCTTTGATAGGGTGGTTTTGTCATCTGAACATGGTAGGAGCGATCGTCGATTTTTACCAGCATCCGTTTTAACAGCTCCTCATCCGACATACGATTCCATGAGAACAGCAGATCAAGGGGGGATATATGGCTCATATCTTCAAACCAATACCTGTTCCTGGCGATCACCCGAACAGTACCGCTAACTTCAAATTTTGGGGTAATGATGAAATTATCGGTCTCTATCGGGTTAGGGAAGTCAATCATTGCAACATCAGGTTTTGACTCCGCAACGATTCCCGGGCCATATCGAACGGGGCGCTGCTCCCATAAGAGATAGCAAAATATGAGCACAATTATTAAGAAGATATGCTTTAGCATGGTCTTACAGCTTACTCACAGATCGGTTTCTTATTATTACAAACTCTTACATACATACCATTCAACACGAACTTGATCATTTAGGGGTATATATCACTAGCATCGGCATAAACAAGAGCATACCGAAACTGGATTGTTACAAAATCAATAGTCGATTAGTACTCACACACAGGATTCATCTTTTAAAGGTTCTAAGTTAGGTTATCGGCCGATTCGAAAAGATCTTAACGATACCTGCCCGGACAGATGATGTGCCTTGTCGGTTGATGTGAAACCGGATTATTTACAAAGAAGTATGTGCAGATTTATTTTGAATAATCCGGTTTAAACATCATGTAAGTATTTTTGTATTGGAGGAGTATCAGTTTAAATGAACAAGCAGATTAGAGTTCGTGGTGTATGACTCCCTCGGACGCTTGTGATTGACCATGACAGCTTAATTAAAGTTAAACTGTAAGCCGGCCTGTAGTGATCTGGAAGCTCCCGGTTCGTAATAAAATCCTCCAAATGCATTTATGTTGACGCTGGTCGCATATGTTACATCAAAAATGTTTCCAACGTTAACAAATGGCCGCAGTGCTGTATTTCCGCCCAACGGAATTGATTTCGTGGTCCACCGCAAGTTTGTGACCACATAGCTATCAGTTAGGGCGCTGTTCTGGCTGTCAGCCGGGTATCGTCCGGTATGCCTCGCTTCAAGCGTGAAACGTTGTGTGCCTGGATTTAGGGATAAAATAGCACCGCTCTGGAATGACGGAACACCGGGGAGATCATTTCCATCAAGATCACCCCCGTTGAACACGGCTCTCATCACGTTAGCCATGAGTTCAAGAGAATAGATCGGATGTGTTGTAAACTGAAAAGAGGTTTCAATCCCGTAGTGATCGCTAGTTCCCTCATTTCTAAAAAAAGTAGGTCCGCTTTCTTCGGTTTGAAAACTGACAAGTAAATCTTTTACCAGCATTCGGTACGCTGTTACATCATAGCGGGCATTCAGCGCCGGGAGGGTCCCCCGAACGCCGCTCTCGAAGCTAATAGTGCTTTCAGGGTCAACGTTTTGATTGAACCCGTTGCCACCGCCCGGCCGATTGACAAGTTCGGTGGTCGTCGGAGATTCAAATGAAGTGCTGAAATTGGCAAAGATCTGGGAATTATTGAATGTGTAGTTTAAGCCGAGGCTCGGATTTATTGAAAAGAAATCGCGTTCACCTTCAAGGTTGTTTCCAAGCCCGTCTTCTGCTTCAAATGTGATCCAGTCTGCCCGCAGACCGCCACTTAGAGTGAGAGCGTCTGATACCGGAATCCCTGTGCGCATAAAAATGGCGCTATTTACTACTGACTCCGTCTGCTCCACGCTAATTTGATCGCCCCGTTCTCCATTAATATTGTTTGTTTCTAAGCGGTCGTCTGACTGTATTTTAAATTCAGCACCGGCGTCAAGTCTGAAGGGTAAGGATTTAAACGAGAAAATTCCCCTTCCGCCTCCTGCGTAGCGTTCAACACCGATAAACCCAAATGGCAGTGGGTTTTCAACGTCCCGGTATGTCCCGTGTGTAGTTACTTCCAAGACACCCGTTGAAAATGTGTGCAGGTAAGACAGTCCCAGCATTGCCTGATCAAAATTTTTACCGGCATTTGAGTTTCTAAAATTATCTCGTGCATTTTTTGGGTCGTTCTCAAGCTGAGATTCAGTCAAAGCTCCGGGATGCTGAGCTTTGGGCATAGAGGTATAATTAGCATTCAGCGTTAATCGTCCGTTATCGGATACGCTGTGTTCGAGTCCAATACTGCTTCTGAAAAGTTGTGCAGCGCTGTAGTTTCTGTATCCTTCGGTCTCAAAGTAGGTTGTATAGCCGTAAATTCTTGAGCGCTCATTTGCGTAGTTCCATTGCAGCTCCTGTTTCAATGTTCCAAAACTGCCACCATACCCGCGATACTGTAGGAGCGGAGCATTGCGTTGCGGAACAGTTGAGAGATGCAGAACACCGCCACTCGAATTTCCCCAAAATGTTGCGGAAGGGCCGCGTAATAGCTCAATCTTTCTTACCATCGCAGGATCAATCATACTCATGATCGTCTGACCGTCAGCCACCGTCAGCGGCAGATCATCGAGTAATACCTGTACACCGCGCACGCCGAATGGCGACCTCCACCCTAGACCACGAATAGACATTCTCTCACCAAGCGCATAATTTTCCCGATTACTAATAGTGACGCCAGGAATAGTGAATGTTAAATCATCCATCGTTACCGCCGGTCTTGCCGCCATCTCTTCTGCATTTCTAAGTCGATAGCTTAGCGACATAGGAGCAGCATCAATTGAAATAGGAGAATATGTAGCTTCAATGACGACCGGTTCAAGTTCTCCTCTTAAAGAATCCGGAATGGTTTGTGCGTAAGTCGCTGATGCAAAAATGAATGGGATAGTAGCAGATGAGATAAAAACAAATTTTAAAAACCTTCGTAGAGTGTTGTACATTAAGACGTTTTATCCGTTAGATTTCGGGTAATAGATGTTGGAGACAAATTAATGTATAATTCCAAGATTTACATATACTATGAGAATCTCTGAATCATTCCAATCATACTTTTTTTTACATTGTGAGTGGATTTTACTTTCGGGTGCACTTATAACCATGGTATTTTTGAACCCATATGAGAATGGACAGACACTCTGTTTGTTTGAAATAGCTGGAATCACTTTTTGTCCAGGTGAAGGGTTTGGCCGGTCGGTTGCTTTGATGGCAAGAGGGGAATGGATAGAATCTTTTCGGATGCATCCACTCGGTATTCCCGGATCAGCTATTATTATGCATCGAATTTACAGCATTATCATACGTAATCAATCAATCAAATCATTATGATGAAAGAAGCTTTAAAGCATTTTCCGGAACTTGAAGGTGAGGAACTCCAATATATTTCAAATTGTATTGAGGATTTATCTAAAGAGGAGCTGGAGCTGTTTAAATCTATTTACAGGGCCCGGAGAAAAGATCCCATTGTTTTTATGATCATGATACTGCTTGGTCTGTTAGGCGTTGCCGGGGTTCACAGGTTTTTTATCGGGCACATCGGCATCGGTATCCTCTTTCTCTTAACGGGCGGTTTATGTTTGATTGGTACTGTTGTGGATCTGATCAACTATAAAAGTATCAGCTTTGAATATAACCGGAAAATAGCCAGAGACGCGCTGAATCAAATTAAATAGTACATGAAACCATGACACCTGACAGACTTACTTCCCGTAATTTATTGCATTCCTACGTCACGTCAGATAGCCTGAAGCTCCACAGCAAAATGGTGGCAACTGTAATGGAAGGCTACGCGCGAAAACTAGAGAAACCTGACGATACGGTCGATACCTGGTGGACAGCCGGCCTTCTTCACGATCTGGACTGGGAGAAGTTCCCAGATGAGCATCCAAAAAAGGCAGTGAAGGAAATATTACCTGAGCATAATTATTCGGAAGATATTATCCGGGCTGTGGAAGCTCATGCTCCTGACCGTACGGGCCGTAAACCAAAAACAGAGATTGAACGTTATCTATTTGCTTGTGACGAAATCAGCGGTTTTATGAAGGCAGTAGCACTTATGCGCCCAAATGGATTTTCCGATATGAAAGTTAAATCAGTCACAAAAAAGCTGAAGGACAAAAAATTTGCTGAGAATGTACCAAGGGAAGACGTTAAAACCGGAGCGGAACTGATTGGTTTAGAATTGAGAGATCATATACAGAATCTTATTACGTTTTTTAAAGATAAGTATTGAGAATTTGTCGGGGCCTTATATAAGAATTGTTTCCGCAATCGGTTTGTTTATATATTTCCGCAATCGGTTTGTTTATATAACTGAGAAACGCAGAGGACAATAGAGGCTGCTAATTTATGAAAGTCTCTTTTTTAACCATTTATACAGTATGATTTATTTTAAATTCAGAGAGTTTTTGGCAGCTCTTCTTATTCTTTTAATAGGTTTTACAGCGGTGTTTGGCACGCGTTATACCCGGCTTTACAGCGAAGATTCTATCACTACAGATGGTACAGTTGAACTGCTTGTGTATGAACGCATTGGCTTTGAAGAACTTCACACGTCTCTTGATTCTCTTAACGTTGATGTGGACTACGAAGAATTCAAGTGGGCAGCCAATTTACTCGGATGGCGTTCATTCAGGCCCGGCCGCTATGAAATAAATTCAGCTATTTCCTATCCAGAATTATTATCAAACCTTGCACGAGGTATTCAGGATCCGGGTAACGTTGTGGTTCATAGTGGCATAACGCCTGAACTCCTGTCAGAACGGCTTGCAAATCAGCTTCAGGCGGACTCACTCTCATTTTTAAAATTATTTACTGATAGCTCTGTAGTGGCAAGAGAACTTGGATTGACAGGAGAAGAGCTGTTCTCGAGAATGCTACCGAATACGTATCAAATGTATTGGACAAGCTCACCAGATGCAGTGGTCAGACGAATTTATAGGGAGTTTGAGCAAAATGTGGCAAATGAACTGGCGCAGGAAATTGCACGCAGTTCATTTTCGCTTGGTGAAGTCATCACACTGGCATCAATTGTTGAATGGGAAGCAAAAGATGCGAACGAGAAAGCGAGAATCAGCGGTCTATACCAAAATCGGATTAAACGGAATATGCGTCTTCAGGCAGATCCTACCGTTCTATATGCTCTGGGTGAGCGCCGCCGGCTTTTATATGAAGACTACACATATGAACATCCCTACAATACCTATATGAACGCAGGCTTGCCCCCGGGCCCGATTACAAATCCTGATCTGCGTTCAATTCGAGCCGTTCTGAATCCCGAGGAACACGACTACTTATTTATGGTGGCTACGCCCGAGGGTAATCACGATTTTAATGAAACGTTTGACGAACATAGGGAGTCAAGCGAAAACTGGCGGCGCTGGATTCGCGAACAGTACAGGATTAAACGTCAGGTAGAGAGAGAAGAGGCAATTAACCAGTAGTTGTTAAGCTGATAGGTGGTAGTTGGTTGTGTCAATGATGTAACATCTCGGAGGCACAGGACGAATCTTTAGAAGAATTAAGTCATAGAGGATCAATCAATCGTATAAAGTGGCTCCCAAGAGGTTATTTCATCTCAGACTGAGTATTTTAAAACTACCTGCGAATCATTCAGAAGACATTCCATTGATGGCTTGCGGGGTAAGCGCACGAATATATACATGCTGATTAATACGCTGACCATCCATGTTAATGCGAATCGCCAAACCATTGTAAGAATCCCTGTTCCGGATAATTTGAGTGAGTAATGCAGGATTTCCGGACTCAGACAAACTTTCAAACAGGTAGGTACCAATATCATACCCGAGCTTTGAAAATTGATCAGCTTCAAGGCCAAACCGGGTTTGAAAATCCTCTTCAAAGATTCTAACAGCACTTGTGTCGGCAGCTTCTCCAAACCCCTGGGAGTAATAAATTGCAAAATTTCTTTCTTGCCATGCTGAAAGGTTTGCGCTTTGCCATTCTTCAGAACCAAGGATTACCATATCACTGCCAAGTACTTCAAGATCTGTCATCAGCAAGTTGATTAGCGTATTGGCTGCTTGCCCGGTAAATGGTGCATAAATTCCTTCAGTTGGAATATAATTAAGTGAATCAATCTCCGTCTTATCAGTAGTGAAGACTTTGGTGAAATCAGTGAGATCGTAGCCCAGTGACGAAAAATCTTCCTCAATGTAGTAAGAGACGAACGCACCCAGTCGTTCTGCTTCATGCCTGAAACTTCGGGCTGATGCGGTGCCTAATGCCTCATTTGGTGTAATGACAGCAAGCGTATCAAGACCGAGTTGCCTGACGGCGTATCGGGCCATACGTTTTCCATGAACCTCAAATGTGGGGTTCATTTGAAACGTGTAGTTATAGTCCAGGTTGATCTCATCGGAATTAGCAAGGGGAGCAATCATTGGAACCATGTACTGCTCGGAAAGCCCAGCCATCCGTGAGGCAGTCTCAGAAAATAGCGGACCGATTACCGCGTCAGAAAATCCTTTCCATACAATATTGTGAAATGCTTTTGCCGTGGAATCGGGGTCGCGATGGGAGTTTCTGTAGTTCAGTGCTATTTTTTTGTCTGTGTACCTGCTGTTAAATTCTTCGGCTGCAAAAGTAATTCCGTAATACAAGTTTCTGGGTACAAGCATACCCGGCCCCGGGTCATCATTTGCGGGTAAAATTACACCTACGTTGTAGACCATTCCATCAGGAGTTGACAAAGCAGGAGCACCTAAACTATCGCTACCAGGCCTTGCTCGCCTGTTGAGTTCAGAAGCTATTGTTGCCCGCTGTTCATCATCGGTGATTCTCTCCAGAAAAACATTCACCAGCGCGGTATAGTCCAGATGATTGAATGTACCGTAGGAAGACGTAACTATATCTTTTGCGACTGCCTGATAATCCGTTGACTGAATAATTTCGAAACGCTGATCGAGCGTAAAAAACTGAAGTAGCTGCCTGTAAAATTGCTGAGCATCCACTTTTGCACGGCCGCGCTCCTCAGATATAATGAGCTCGTGCAGCAGGTCGATACTTTTTGAATAGTTTTTCATCCGAAAGTGGGATAGTCCGAGTGTGAAATCAGCTTCCTGTCGGTACGCTACCTCACGGGATGCCTCACTAGCTTGTTCAAGATAGCTATTTGCTTTCAGGTAGTTCTGAAGGTCAAAATGGCTTTTTCCGGCAAATAAAAGAGAACGTCCGTCATCGAGGGCTGTAAAAATTTCAAGAGCATCCTCGTATTGCTGCTGTTGATAAAGTTCTAATCCTTCTTCAAACGTTTGGCTGAAAGCAGAAACGGAAATGAGGGATATAAAAAATGTCAGAAGAGTAAATTGTTTCATGGAGGTCATTTGTGTTCAGTAAAATGAATACCAGAGAGATGAAAATGTTCCCAGTTTATTGACATGCGCTAGGTTGAAAGCGGGAAGCGCAAGAAGATAGAATAAATTTACAGAATGAACTATTCCCACTCAATTGTTGACGGTGGCTTAGAGCTGACATCGTACACAACCCGGTTAATACCTTTTACTTCATTAATAATTCGGTTGCTGACGATTGACAGGAAATCATAAGGCAGATGGGCCCAATCTGCCGTCATGCCGTCGAGACTTGTAACGGCTCTGAGGGCTATTGTGAATTCATATGTCCGTTCATCACCCATCACGCCAACCGATTGAATCGGAAGCAATACTGCAAGTGCCTGCCAGACCTCATCATAAAGATCGTGCTCACGCAGGGCGTCAATAAAGATAGCGTCGGCCTCACGCAGCAGTACAAGTCGTTCTTTTGTAATGTCAGCAATAATTCGAATTCCCAGGCCGGGGCCGGGAAAAGGATGCCGCCCAATAAACGATTCCGGAATGCCAAGTTCACGGCCAACATTACGAACTTCATCTTTGAAAAGCTCGCGAACGGGTTCAACAAGCGTCAGGTTCATTTTCTCAGGGAGCCCGCCTACATTGTGATGCGATTTAATAGTTGCAGACGGCCCCTTGAAGGAGATGCTTTCAATAACATCGGGGTAGAGAGTGCCTTGCGCTAAAAATGTGTATTTACCTTCATCGAGAACTTCCCTGTCAAACACATCAATAAACGTAGAACCGATAATCTTGCGTTTCTCTTCAGGATCAACAACTCCATTAAGATTATCAAGAAACTCCTGCGATGCATCAACGCCTTTTACAGGCAGATTTAAGTGCTCTCTGTAGGTGTTAAGTACATTCTGATATTCATTTTTTCGCAGAAGACCATTGTCTACGAAAATACACTGTAGCTGATTGCCGATCGCTTTGTGAAGAAGCGTGGCAACTACAGTTGAGTCAACGCCACCGGACAGGGCGCAAAGTACGTTTTCATCGCCAACCTGGTCCCTAATGTCCCGAATTTGAGTTTCGATGAATGATGCGGCGGTCCAGGTTCTTGAACATCCGCAAATATCATCAACAAAATTTTTGAAAATGGTTTTCCCTTCATCTGTATGTACAACTTCGGGATGAAACTGAACGCCGTATATCTCCTTTTCATTATGCCGAACGGCTGCAACCGGCGCATTAGATGTATGAGCTATTGGCCTGTAGGAGTCCGGGAGATCTTTAATATGATCGCCGTGACTCATCCAGACTGTTGACTGTGATTCCAGATCTTTAAGCAGATCAGAATTGTCATCAACAAGCAGAGTGGCCCGTCCAAACTCTCGTTTTTCTGCTTTTTCAACAGCACCGGGATGTATGGCGTGGGCAAGTGACTGAAGGCCATAACAAATTCCAAGAACAGGCAGGTCCAGTTCCAGGTAGTCCAGATTCAACTCCGGGGCGTCATCATCGTATACGCTGCTTGGTCCGCCGGATAAAATTATACCGCTGGGGGGATGGTTTTTAAACGTGTCGGGATCTGTGTTGAACGGATGTATTTCGCAGTATACATTCAGTTCACGAATACGCCGGGCAATGAGTTGCGTGTATTGAGATCCAAAGTCGAGGATTAAAATCCAGTCATCAGTAAGTGAATTCATTCAGTAATATTGTCCGTCATTAATCAATTACATCCTGGTAATCATCGGCCGATAAGAGCTCCTCAACCTGAGATGCATCGGAAACTTTTATTTTCACCATCCAGCCTTTATCGTACGGATCGTTATTGACCAGTTCCGGGTCGTCTTCGAGATCCTCGTTTACTTCAACGATTTCTCCGTCTACGGGGGCAAACAGTTCAGACACTGTTTTAACAGCTTCAACGGTGCCAAAAACCTCATCTTTATCAAACTCAAACCCTTCCGGTTCGAGCTCAACAAATACGATATCTCCAAGTTCACCTTGTGCAAAATCGGTAATTCCAACCGTCACGGTTCCATCGCCATTGTCGCGAATCCACTCGTGTTCCTGAGTATATTTAAGATCTGATGGTATGTTCATGGTGCTCCGTTAGTGTTCCTTGTCTGGATTAAATTTGAAAGAATTTTCAAGATATTTTGTGTTGAATTCACCAGTCTGAAATCCTTTATCATCCATCAACTGCAGATGGTACGGAATCGTAGTTTTGATTCCCTCCACAATAAACTCCTGAAGGGCGCGTCGCATCCTTTTGATGGCTTCATCGCGGGTGGGGGCGCTTACAATTAGCTTGGCAATCATGGAATCGTAGTGCGGCGGAATCTTGTAGCCTGCATACGCATGAGTATCCACACGGGTACTGTGTCCGCCCGGTATATTGAATGCAGTGGCAGTTCCGGCGGTTGGCCTGAAATTATGGGCCGGATCTTCAGCATTGATTCTGCATTCAATTGCGTGGCCGCGAATCTTCAGGGGAGATGTGTCAATTTTATCACCGTAAGCAACCCTGATCTGTTCTTTCACGAGATCAATATAAGTGATTTCCTCAGTAACCGGATGCTCAACCTGGATTCGGGTATTCATCTCCATGAAGTAAAAGTTGAGGTCTTTATCCACAAGGAATTCGATCGTTCCGGCACCTTCGTAATTGATCGCTTTACCTGCTTTAACGGCTGCGGCTCCCATTCGTTCGCGCAGTTCCGGAGTAGCAATAGGCGATGGGGCTTCTTCGAGCATTTTTTGGTGGCGCCGCTGAAGTGAACACTCCCGTTCGCCCAGGTGAATAACATTTCCATGCTGGTCACCCAAGATTTGAATTTCGATGTGGCGCGGATTCTCCACAAATTTTTCGATATAAACATCAGGATTGCCGAACACTGTAGAGGCTTCATTCCGGCAGGTATCGTACGATTGTTTAAATTTCACCTCGCTCTCTACAACTCGCATTCCGCGTCCGCCGCCACCCGCACTGGCTTTTATTATTAGTGGAAAGCCGGTTTGTTCGGCTACTTTTTGGGCTTCTTCGTAGGTAGATACGATCCCATCAGACCCGGGTACAACCGGAACGCCGCTTTCAATCATGGTAGCTTTTGCCGTGGCTTTGTCACCCATTTTGGCAATCATCTCGGGAGATGGGCCAATAAATTTCAGTTCGTGCTCAGCACAAATCCGGCTGAATTCAGCATTTTCGGATAGGAATCCATAGCCGGGGTGAATGGCTTCAGCATTCGTAATTTCAGCGGCCGCAAGAATAGACGGTATTTTAAGATAGCTTTCTTTACTGGACGGCGGGCCAATACACACGGCTTCGTCAGCAAATTTTACATGGAGGGAGTCCTGATCAGCTGTGGAGTAGACCGCAACTGTTTTTATTCCCATCTCTTTACAGGTTCGAATGATCCGAAGAGCAATTTCTCCTCTGTTTGCAACCAATATTTTATTAAACATGGGCAGGGGTTACGATTTTTTGATAATAAATAACGGCTGGTCGAATTCAACAGGCTGCCCATCGTCAACGATGATTTTTTCTACAGTGCCTGAAAATTCCGCATCAATTTCGTTCATTATTTTCATCGCTTCAATGATGCAGAGGGTGTCTCCGGCATTCACTTTGTCGCCGACCTTAACAAACGGATCAGAATCGGGGGACGCTGCTTCATAAAATGTTCCAACAATCGGAGACTTCACAACTTCACCCTCAGGCTGAGATTTGCTTTCGCTGGTGCCGCTTTCTTGCTGTGAAGGAGCTGCAGCTGCCTGTTGGCCTGTTTGTGGCTGCGATTGAGGAGCAACCTGTGGCTGTGACGGTATCTGGTACTGCAGATTAGCCGCCGGGGAATCCGATTGTTTTTTTACCTTTATTTTGAAATCCCCTTCTTCTATGGAAACTTCATTAACGTCGCTGTCTGAAATTAAATCAAGAAGGTTTTTAACTAACTTTAAGTCCATAATAGTAATCGGTTATTTTTATTTAGCTCGTTCGAGATATTCACCCGTCCGGGTGTCAACCTTGATTTTTTCACCCTGATCAATAAACAAGGGTACTTGAATTACGGCTCCCCCGGAGATTGTAGCGGGTTTGCTGCCACCCTGGGCCGTATCACCTTTTAATCCCGGATCAGTATCAATGACTTCAGCTTCTATTTGATCAGGGGGTTCTGCATACAAAATTTTATCGTTCTCAACATCTATTACAAGCGTGCAAACCATGCCATCAGAGATGTATTTCTCTTTCTCTACCCGATCTTCTTCAAGGGGCACCTGCTCATACGTTTCCTGATGCATGAAAAAGTACATATTGCCATCTTGGTAAAGAAATTGGTAAGGATGACTTTCTATCCTGACAGATTCAACATTTTCGCCTGACCGAAAAGTTTTTTCAATATTCTTTTCATTAACAACACCTTTCAGCTTTGTGCGGACAAATGCAGGGCCTTTACCCGGTTTTACATGTTGAAATTCAACAATTGTGTAGATCTCACCATCCAGGACGATGTTGAGTCCGTTTCGAAAATCAGAGGTACTAATTTTTGCCATAGAAATACGTAATTATAGATTTTGAACAAAAATACTGCAGTTGTTGATTGATAACAAACCTGTCTTTTGACCCGGGTAAATCAACTGCTGAAATAATTATTATAAATGGTTTGAATGAGGATGATGAGGATAATTAAAGGACAAACAAATTTAACGAATACAGTCCATGCTTTAGCAAAGAACGTGTCTTTCACATTTTCATATCCATGTTTTATCTCTTCAATTGCGTTCTCGGTTTTCCAAACATATCCAAGGAATATGCAAATGAGCAACCCGCCAAGGGGTAATCCAATTACGCTAAAAGTAAAGTCGATCGTATCAATGAGGGCTGTGTTGAATGATATAATTAGTGATATAACCAAAATTCCGAGCCCAACGTAAAGGGCTGCGCTTTTTCTTTTGATTTTGTGTTCATCAATTACATAAGAAACCGGTACTTCAAGCAGTGAGATAGTAGAGGTGAGGGCGGCAATACTAAGCAATGAGAAGAAAAGTACGCCAAATAAAAGGCCCGTAATTCCGCCCATCTGGGCAAACAGTTCAGGCAGAAGCTGGAAGATTAAGGCGGGACCAGCGAGGAAATTTCCTTCCGCATCAAAAATCTGAACGCCTTCGGCCTGGGCCATATAAATAGTCGGAAGAATCAGCAGGCCTGCAAGGAATGCAATACCTACATCGGCGAGTGTTACGAAACCCGCGGCTTCAGCTATATTTTCTTTTTTACCCAGGTAGGAGCCGTAGGTGATAATGGCGCCCATTCCCAGCGAGAGAGAGAAGAAGGCCTGACCCATTGCTGCTAAAATGAGTTCCATATCAATCATAGAGAAATCGGGGTAGAGATATATTTCGATCCCTTCGCCTGCCCCCGGCTGAAAGAGGACATATACGGTCATTATCACTAGAATAATAAGCAGCATCGGCATCATTAATTTTGTGGCACGTTCTATACCATTACTTACGCCACCCCGAATTATTCCAATGGTACAGGCCATAAAAAGAATAGCAAATACAGCGTTTACATAGCCGTTTTCAAAATCGGCCAGGAAACTCGCCACTTCAAACATTTCTGCATATACAAATATTTCGACAAATACATGGCTGAAAGTCCAGCCGGCTATAACGGTGTAGAATGAAAGTATCATTACGCCACAAAGCACGCCCCATATACCCACAAGAGGAAAGAACTTATTGGTACTTAAAGAGCGAAAGGCCCCCACCGGATTTTTCTTTGAGCTACGGCCAATCGACATTTCAGCAATCATAACCGGGAAACCAATTAAAAAACAGCAGGCAAGATAAATGAGCAAGAAAGCTGCGCCACCATTTGAGGCGGCTTCTGTTGGGAATCTCCAAATATTGCCTAATCCAACAGCAGATCCTGCAGCCGCAAGTATAAAACCTAGTTTTGAATCCCAGTTTCCACGGGGAGTTGTGGGTATGTCAGCCAAATTTTACTCCGAATATATAGTTAAGTTTTAAAGAATGCCCGGTAAATATTAATGGCGAAATTTTCGGAAAATAACTCCGCTTTTCGCAGGGACATTAACATCACCGCTTAAGATATCAAATGACTGCGAGGATGCAATTTGTTTATTTGCTATTAGTTCCCATGAGCCTTCCGGCAGGTTATGGTTAATTGAGTCTGCCCAGTTGGCATTTAAAATGATAAAGTAATCATACATATCACCCGAGGCCGTCCCTTTAATGTAAAAACTAATCAGTAATGGGTTGTCGAAGTGGTCGAAAGTAATTTCTTCAGGATTTGCTTTTCGAAGAGCAGGGGATGAGAGCCGGATATCGATTAATCCGCGATAGTAGTTAAACAGGTCACGATTCAAATTGAGAACTTCGAAATTGAGCCAGTTTGTGGCATTATCTTTTTGATAGCTGTTGTGGTCAATTTTGCCAACATCAGGATCTTCGACGTCCGCTTCAACTATGATTTTTGAACGCCCGAATTCCTGTCCTGCATGTATCATGGTCATACCCTGTGCGGAAAATAGAGTAATCGCGGCCAATTTTGCATGATCCATTTGCTGCTCGTTCAATTTATTGAATGCGAGCGGATTTTTGATCACCTTATCCTGCAGCTGAGGATTTAAGCCAATACGGATGAAGTCTGCAAGTGTGTAACCATCATGGCTTTCAAGGTAGTTGACGCTATGCGCTGAAGTGTCAAAAAGGCCTCCATCGCCTTCTTTTAATGTACCTCGAATAATATTTTCGAGACGTCCGCGACTGGTTTCATGCTGCCATTCTGAGAAAATATAGCCTCTGTCGTGCTGTGGGTCCGAGCCTTTCATGCTATTTCTTATCCTGTCGTTCCAGGATGCCCAATCGTAATCAGAAAACTCAGCGGGAGCATAATGGCCTCCCCACGGTTCTGCGATCAATACGATACGTGTATCTAATTCATGAAGGGTGCGACGAATAGCCCCCCATGTTTCCATATCGAGCAGGGCAGCCAGGTCGAACCGGAATCCATCAATGTGAAATTCTTCGACCCAGTATTTGAGCGAGTCAAGAATAAGCTGCCGCGCAATGGGCTCCTCAGACTTATATTCGTTACCTGTGCCACTGCGGTTCATCAGCTTGCCTTTATCATTGTATCGCAGGTAGGTATGCGGACAGAGATGCGTATGCGGATTTCTGTCGAAAAGGGAGGTGTGATTATAGACGACATCCATCAAAACAGTGATGCCATGCTTGTGAAGCTCTTTAACCATTTCTTTGAACTCAGAAACGGCTGCCGTGGTATATCCCCGAATTTTACCTGTTCCGTCAGATGACAGTGAATTTTCCGGGACAAAAAAGAAGGAGGTCATGTAACCCCAATAATTTTCTGCATAGGGATTCCAGGAATTGAAAAAGCCTTCGTCTGTTTCTTCGCCGTAGGGCGGCTCAACCGGTGCAAACTTTTGAAGAGGTAAAAACTCCACACAGTTTACGCCCAGCTTTTTAAGATGAGCGATACCGCCTTTTTGATTGAGGTCAATAAACTTTTGGTAGAATCCCTCACCTGACGCACCACTGCTATCATGTGCTGTGGTGTCTTTTAGGTGGGTCTCGTAAATAACAAGGTCGCGCGGATCGTCCGGGTAACAGTGCTGATCCTTTTCCCAGTCAAAGGCATCCTCAAATATGTAAGATTTTCCCCGCTGGTCGTATTTGTCATTTACTGTAACGTGTAAGCTGTATGGATCTGCGAAGAGTTTACCACGGTAAGGGTTCTTCTCTTCAATCTCTTCGGGATGCTCCACATAATAACCGTACCACTTGCCCGTCAGATTTTTGTCAATCGTCAGGTGCCAATAGCCATCATCGTCTTGTTCCATGTCGTAGCGTGAACCTGAGGAATCCTCATAATCGTCAAATACTTCACACTCTACATGTTGGGCATCGTTACAGTAGAAACAAAATTTAGTTTCTGACTCTCCAATGGTCACACCGGGTATATAACTACTTTCTTTTACATCCATAGATTTATTGAACTGATAGCATCATGTAATAGGACTGCCCGGCTCGGCGTCTGTTTCTACGAAATGCAATTGGTTTTCGGAATCTTCTCCCATAAGAATCATTCCATTACTTTCGATCCCCATCATTTTTTTAGGGGCAAGATTAGCAACTACACAAACAGATTTGCCGATGATCTCTTCAGGCGAGAAGAACTCTGCTATTCCGGAAAGGATAGTTCGTTTATCGAAGCCCATATCGACGGATATCTGAATTAGTTTTTTTGATTTCTTTACTTTTTCAGCCTTAAGAATTTTTCCCGCCCTGAGGTCTAACGACATAAAGTCATCAAACGTAGTTGTCTTTTTCAGAGGTGGAAAATTTGTTTCCTTGCCGGTCGGGGCTGCCGATTTATCGTTTAACTTCTGAATTTCATTTTCTACCACATCGTCTTCAATTTTGTGGAAAAGTATTTCCTGCTCGGCAACAAGGTGCCCCGCCGGCACAAGATGATCATTTATTTGTTCCCATGGGGTTTGATGGGGTATGCCAAGTTGTTCACGAAGCAATGCCATTTTTTTGGGCATCACCGGTTGAAAAAGCAGGCTTAATGCACCACAGATTTGTGTACAGACATAGAGTGTATTTTTGCAGCGCTGGGGTTCCTCTTTTCGTGTTTTCCAGGGCTCCGTTTCCGTAAAATACCGGTTGCCGGTTCTGGCAAGGTTCATTGTTTCTGCAATAGCTTCCCGGAACTTAAAACTATCATAAGCTCTTTGAATCAGCTCTTTCTGCTGGTTGATGGCTGCAAGAGCCGCTATATCTGTATCGCTAAGATCGTCGGGTGCGGGAACCTCTCCATCAAAAAACCGCTGGGTGAAACTGGTTGTTCGGTACACAAAATTTCCAAGAATGTCTGCCAGTTCACTATTAACCCTCACCTGGAAATCTTTCCATGAAAAATCAGAATCTTTTGTTTCAGGTAGAGTGGATCCCAGGACATATCGAAGCAAATCGGGCTCAAAATCATCCATATAGTCATCAAGCCAAACGGCCCACCCTTTTGATGTAGAGAGCTTTCGGCCCTCAAGGTTTAGGAATTCGTTGGCCGGTACATTGTCAGGCAGTACATATTTTCCGTACTGTTTGAGAATGGCCGGAAACATGATGCAGTGAAAAACGATGTTGTCCTTTCCAATAAAATGGATCAGTCTCGTGTCGTCATCTTGCCAATACGTTTTCCATAAATCGGGATCGCCCTGCTTTTCTGCCCATTCCTTGGTGGCCGAAATGTAGCCGATAGGTGCATCAAACCAAACGTAAAGAACCTTTCCATCAGCTTCGGGAAGAGGAACGGGAACACCCCAGGTGAGATCACGTGTAACAGCCCTGTCACTCAGGCCCGAGTTCAGCCAGCTTTTGCACTGGCCGGTTACATTTGCCTTCCAGTTATTGCGTGATTCGATCCAGCCCTCAAGCCAGTCTTGATAATTGCCAAGCGGCAGGTACCAGTGCTCGGTTTTTTTTGTGATGGGTTTATTGCCCGTAATGGCGCTGACCGGATCTATAAGATCAGTGGGGGAGAGCGATGATCCGCATTTTTCGCACTGGTCGCCATAGGCTTCACCATGTCCGCAAACAGGGCAGGTGCCTTTTACATACCGGTCTGGCAGAAACATATCAGCATCTTCATCATACAGCTGCTCTTCTGTTTTCTTTTTGAAAACCCCTTGTTCATTCAGCTTATTAAAAAAGTCCTGCGAGGTTTCCCGGTGAGTTTTTGAGGAGGTACGTCCGTAGTAGTCAAAATCAATCCCAAATCGATCAAACGTACTTTGGTTCTGGATGTGAAATTTATCAACAACCTGTTGTGGGGATATATCTTCTTTTTCCGCAGCAATTGTAATAGGAACCCCATGTTCATCTGATCCGCTAATGTGCAGAACGTCCTCTCCTTTAAGGCGAAGGTAGCGGGTGTAAAAGTCCGCAGGTAAATAAGCACCAGCCAGGTGGCCCAAATGGATCGGCCCGTTTGCATAGGGAAGTGCGGATGTAATAAGTGTTCGTTTTGGCATAAGTTTATAATCTTTCTGTAGGGCGCCGAAAATAACGTCTATTGGACAAATTTACCAATTTGGAAGCAAAAGATTCACATTAACTTAGAGATTGCACTTTCAGCAAAAATGCATACAGTGCCACACCGCAGGCCACTGAGACATTCAGGGAGTGCTTCATTCCAAATTGTGGTATTTCAACGGCGGTGTCGAGCAGGGGAATAATATCGGAATCGATGCCGGTGACTTCATTGCCGAGGATCAGGCAGATTTTCTGCGTTTCCGGTTTGAATTCCGAAAGCAGTTCACTGCGATTGGTTTGCTCCAGGCCGATAATTTGATAGCCGGTTTTTTTTAGATCTGTAATTGTCTGAAGCGGATTGTCGATTGCTTTCCAGACGACATGTTCCTCAGCTCCAATCGCAGTTTTTGTGATCTCCGGTCGCGGTGGCCGGGGTGTGTATCCCGACAGGTACATCTCTTTTACGCCAAATGCATCCGCATTTCGGAAAGCAGCCCCCACATTGTGTAGGCTTCTTACGTTATGAAGCCACAAGATAAAGTCGTCCTTCAGAGCAGATGATCTGGCTAAGTTCGCTTCTAAAATTTTCCGGGTTGAACGTTTCTTCAAAAGGGGAGATATATGATTAAAGCATTTATGGGTTGAATATACAAAGCTGACAAGAGCCCTTCACAATAATTCGTATAAGAATAAACAGGTGAGTATTAAAAACTGAGTTTTTATGCGCCTTAGGAATTAACACGGAGATGATGGGTTAAAGGAGATCTAACGAAAATTATGGTTGGGAAACAGCGCGGAACATCCTATTTTCTAAGTCTGTAAAAAAACCGAAAATATAGTACTTAGCAGTTTATGTAGACTGCTTTTTTATTTTAAATAATTAAGACCTGAAAAACAGAATCAATAGACGTTATGAAGAAAAATTATCTATCCCAGGAAGGATACGAAAAACTGGATAAAGAGCTGAGAGACCTGAAAACCCGAGGGCGAAAAGAAATTGCAAATGACATTGCCGAAGCCCGTGCCAAAGGTGACCTCAGTGAGAATGCCGAGTATGATGCGGCAAAAGAGGCTCAAGGGCATCTTGAATCCCGAATTGCAGAACTTGAAAACACGCTCGCTACTTCAAGCATTATAGATGAGAAGAATATTGACGATACTAAAGCATATCTCTTGTCTACGGTAACGATTCTAAATCATAATACGAATAAAGAGATGCAGTATACTCTTGTTTCCAAAGATGAGGCAGATTTTAAAGAAGGAAAAATTTCTGTGGATTCACCCATTGGCCAGGGAATCCTGGGTAACGAAGTAGGAGACGTCATTGAAGTGGATGTTCCTGCCGGCCAGCTAAAACTTGAAATCTTAAAAATTGAGCGTCTTAGATAATGAAAATTGCAGTAATTGGAACAGGATATGTTGGTCTCGTAAGCGGAACATGCTTTGCTGATAGCGGTAACGATGTCACATGCGTAGACATCGATGCAAAAAAAGTACAGCAAATGCGAAATGGTGTTGTTCCCATTTATGAGCCAGGACTAAACCGCGTGTTCGATCGCGCCATCAGAGAAAAGCGCCTATCATTTACCACCGACCTGGAAGAAGCCTTTAAAACAGCAGAGATTGTATTCCTTTGTCTGCCAACACCTCCCGGCGCTGATGGCCAGGCCGATCTCAGTTTTGTGCTCAATGTAGCCGATCAGCTGGGAGACTTGTTTAATAAATATCCCGATTATCGTGTGGTTGTTAATAAAAGTACGGTTCCGGTTGGCACTGCTGATAAAGTGAGTGAAAAGATCTCATCCAAAACAGATGCTGAATTCGACGTGGTCTCCAATCCGGAGTTTCTCAGAGAGGGTGCCGCTGTTGAAGATTTCATGAAACCTGAGCGTGTGGTTGTAGGAGCCGGCAGTGAACGTGCGGCAGATTTAATGACACGCCTATATGAGCCTTTTGTTCGAAGCGGGAATCCGATAATTATCATGGATGAGCGGAGTTCAGAACTCACGAAATATGCGGCAAACGCAATGCTGGCAACCAAGATCACATTTATGAATGAGATCGCCAATATCTGCGAAAAAGTGGGCGCCGATGTGGATAATGTCCGCCGCGGAATTGGGACAGACTCACGAATTGGAAAACGATTCCTGTTTGCCGGGATCGGGTATGGCGGCAGCTGCTTTCCAAAAGACGTGCAGGCCATTCATTACACAGCAGCTCAAAACGATTACAATTTCCAGATTCTCGATTCAGTAATGAAAGTGAATGAGAAGCAGAAAGTTTCTATTGTTGAAAAAATTAAATCATACTTCGGAGATTCTCTCAAAGGGAAAACCATCGGCATCTGGGGACTCAGTTTCAAACCTGAAACCGACGACATTCGTGAAGCACCATCGCTATACATCACTGAAGCTCTTGCGAAAGAGGGTGTGAAAATGAAAGCGTACGATCCCGAAGCTGTGGGTACGTTTAAAGCCGCGTCTTCAGACGATACGCTTGAGATGATAAATTTTGAAGAAGATCGCGACAGCGTTCTCAAAGGAATCGACGCTCTTGTTATTTGCACGGAATGGAACGAGTTCCGTCGGCCGGATTTTGAAAACTTTAAGAAGCAGATGAATGCACCGGTTATCTTTGACGGTCGAAATCTCTACAGTCTTGAGCGGGCAGAAGATGCCGGATTAACTTACTTCAGTGTTGGCCGCAAAGCAGTAGGCGCTTAATTTTTAACTGAGTTTTATAACTCTCTATTTTAAATATATATATGGCTAAGGCTAAAAAAAAGGTATTGATAACAGGCGGTTGCGGATTTCTGGGCTCACACTTATGTGATCGCTATCTAAAGGAAGGATACAGAGTTGTCTGTATGGATAATCTGATTACAGGAAATCCTGAAAATATTGCACATCTGATGGGCAATGAGGATTTCGAGTTCGTTAAACACGATGTGACAAACTACATTTTTGTGCCGGGAGAACTGGACCTGGTCCTTCATTTCGCTTCACCCGCATCCCCGATTGATTACCTGGAGATGCCGATACAGACGCTGAAGGTGGGTTCGCTGGGAACACACAAAGCGCTTGGGCTTGCAAAGGAGAAAAATGCGAGGTTTCTGCTTGCATCAACCAGTGAAGTATATGGCGATCCGCTGACGCATCCGCAGAAAGAAGATTACTGGGGAAATGTAAATCCCATTGGCCTGCGCGGCGTGTACGATGAAGCTAAACGTTTTGCAGAAGCCATGACGATGGGCTACCATCGGTACCACGATCTTGAAACCAGGATTGTAAGGATATTCAACACCTACGGAACCCGGATGCGTCTGCGTGACGGGCGTGCGCTTCCAACGTTCATGCGTCAGGCTCTTAAAGGAAATCCAATTACGGTGTTTGGTGATGGCTCACAGACGCGATCGTTTACCTACGTTGATGACCTGGTAGACGGAATTTACCGGCTCTCTCAATCTGATGAAACAGAACCGGTGAATATTGGAAACCCTGAAGAAGTGACAATCCTTGATTTTGCCAAAGAAGTAATCGAATTAACAGGCAGCAACAGTGAAATTATTCATGAAGATCTGCCGGAAGATGATCCTAAAGTGAGGCAGCCTGATATTTCTAAAGCCAAGCGTGTTCTCGGCTGGGAGCCACAGGTAGATCGTAAAGAAGGGTTGAAGAAAACACTTGCTTACTTTAAAGAAGAGGTAGAACGTTCCAATGGATGACAAGAAACTCATTGATCTCTATCCGTACCGGGTGGTGGACAATGATGTCTCGTTTTTGCTGTTCAGGAGAGCCAAGGGGAAAATTTACGAGGGCCAGTGGCGGATGATTGGCGGAAAAGTAAAGCCTCAGGAAACATACTGGAAGGCTGCTCTGCGGGAACTCAGGGAAGAAACGAATCTTGTACCAAAACACTTTTGGACCATACCAAGTATCAATCAATTTTATGAGCACACATCGGACAAGATTTTGAGTATACCTGCGTTTGCCGCGGAGATCAATCCCGATGAAATCATTAAGCTTGATGATGAGCATACTGAATTCAGATGGATAAAACCAAAGGATGCATCAACCTATATTAAATGGCCGGAACAAATTCGCCTGATCGAGCTTACAAACAAACTAATCACCTCAAACAAAATTCTGGACGATTGGCGCGTACCTATCTCTTCATCATAGCCGGCTTTTTACTATCACTGTGCTCAATTTTGCCTGCAAATTCTCAAAACTCCAAATCCTACGAATTTATACCTGCACCGGATATCTGGTATAACGATGTGGACGGAATTCGCCTGGGTATTCGCCTGAAAGGGCAGGTACCGGGTACGTTCGAAGATGGCCCGCACAGGCTTGATGCCGGACTGTGGCTGGGTACATGGTTCCCCGACCTGCCGGTTTCTTATTATTTGAGTTTCACTGAGCCAATTCCCGACTGGTCAGATTTTGGCAGCGAAGCCAGTGTGCAGGCCATTTCCTCCATAAGAACAGGGTACTCACGCCACGGCATTGGGTTTAATAAACGATGGCAGCAGGGTTTTGATGAGCGCCGGTATAAAGAAATCAGCCTGTTTAATACATATGAAAAAAGATTTGATAAAGAGTATGCTGCTTTTCCAGCTCTTTGGTCGGATGACGACAAGCTTTTAACCACCCTTGAAATCAACCTTCAGGATAATAACGCGCTTGGTTATTATACCATCTCTCTCTCGGGGGCATTGCAATATGCAAACCAAAATTTTGGCTTTGGATCCGTAACCGCTGTGCAGCGTGTTCCTTTTAACGAAAACTGGGGCGTGAAACTTCGGGGGTTTGCCGGGACGTCATCGGCCTCAACTGCACCTGAATATCTATATGCCAGGAGTACCGGACCGGCTGTCAACACTTTATCAAGTGGTGTAACACGCGCGAAGGGCACGATACCTCAGCCGTGGATAGAGAGCGGAAATTTTCATATTGCCGGTGGAGCGAATCTGAGAGGATATACTCAATCTGACGTGCATTCATTTCTGTTAGATCGATGCGAGGGCTGTGTATTTGAAAATCCGGATGATCTGCGTATAGATTTATTCAGATCAATTGCAGCGGTTAATGCTGAACTGGATTATCCCAATCCCATAAAGTCCCTCTTTAATCGTATTCCGTACGCTGCAGATTTTATCACTTTGCGGTCCTACCTATTTTTTGACGCCGGGTCAACACTCGGATCGAGTGATTCTTCTGATTCGATAATTGCCGATGGGGGAGCCGGTTTCGCACTGTCTTTGAATATTCCCGATTATCTTGGAAAGCCCCGCGGGTTTGTGATTCGCTACGATATTCCATTCTGGGTGTCTAATCCTGACTCGGGTGACCCGTTTGAGTTTAGAAGTCTGGTTGGTTTTGGTGCTGTCTTATCATTTTAAATATCAGATCGATGGTTACTGTCCGAATTGTTTTATTGGGCATTTTATTATTTGTAGCGGCAGGCTGTACCACAAGTAAATGGACGGTTATAGATGAGGATGCAGTAAATAGCAGTGAACAGCCGGACGTTGTACAATCATCAACTCAGCTCATTCTCGATCAAAAACCTACAGTTGAAAATCCCGTCTTACGGCTGGCTCCATATAATATTGTACAGCGTGAATATGCTGAGCGGGTACAGGTTCAGCGAATGGTTCAGGAGTATAAGCCTAAATGGGGATTTGCACTGCTTGCGTTAACAGGCTCTGCCCTTTCGTTTATGGCGGCAAATTCTAATTATCTCATACCTTCGGCAACCACCACGCAGCGAATAACTCTCAACGCTACGGGGGCAATGCTGGCTCTGCTTGCTACAACAAATCTGCAGGAGAAGGGGCCTCCCATCATGACGGATGAGATCCGATATCTTAGGCAGACAGGATTTGCTGTGCGGATAGATACATTGGCAGTGAAATCATCTGGCGATGAAACAGCCTCCATCAAAATAAATAACGACGGCACTATTCTCCTGAATGAGCCATCTATTTCGGTTGAGAATGGATTTATAGAAATTAATCTGGGCGCACTATCATCTGAAGTCTCCGGGCAGATTACTGGAGATTCAGAGTTTGTTATTAATGCGAATTACAATGGGGCAGAGAATATATACACCTTACCGGTGACAGATTTTTTGGAGCCTTATTTTGTAGTTCAGGAACCCACCGGGCAGGTCAGAAGCGGTAGTTCGATTACAAGAGATAATGTGATTGCCGAAGTTGGCGAGGATAGTGCACTTCCGGTCGTTGACAGTACAACGGATCAGTGGGTTGAAATCCGTTATGGGAATATAAATGCCTTTATGCGGCGAAATGCCGGCAGGCTTGAATGGCGGTCGACGGCGGCGGATGGGCCTGCGCTGCTTGTTGAGCTTGCGGACATTCCGTTTGGCGAGATTGATGTAGAGACTTCAGTGCCGGTAATCAAATCCCGAAACAGCGCAGACAGAGCTTATGTCTTAAGTGGCAATAACGAAAATCAGGCCGGCTCCAACCAGTTTAGTGAACGTGATGAACAGCTTTTCCGCTACTACATGAGCAGGGCACTCCGGCTGGAAGAGGGACAGATGACGACTATTGAAGATGCAGATTTAACCACGTGGGTAAGTGATCTTCAGTCATGTGAAGAGATGGGTGGCGGATCACTGCACATTTATTTGACGGGATTTGCAAGGTCTGCCGAGGCGGAGTCCGGGCCCCAGAATTTGGAACTATTCCATGTTAACAAGGCCGGCGACGTTAGCAGCCTGGCGCTCATGGATCTATTTGACCAATTGTCTGCCTGTACGGCTGAAAGGATGTTTGTATATGTAGATCTCGAATATGTTGATGAGGTAGAGGATGGACAAATTATATCGTTTATGAATGCAAATGGCGGAAAACAACAGCGACTAGCAAACCGTCTGCTCAGAAATTTTCCGAATGCGTTTGTTCTTTTCGGAAATCGTATCGGTCAGAGTTCCTCCGTTTATAGTGGTTCTCCGGAGGATGATAAGCGGCATCATATCTTTCCCTATTTTTGGGCTGAAGCCATTCAGAAGCGAAAAACGAAGATGTTTGAGCTGGTTCGGCATCTCGAAAACAATGTTGATTACACATCCAGGCGCCTGCACGATCAGCCCCAGGAAGTTCGTGGATATGGAAATATAATGTTGGATATGGCGGAATGATGACTGGGTGGATCTTTATCTTATTAAGTTCCTTCTGCTCTGTATTAATAGCCCACTTATTAAAGTTTACCGAATTTAAAAAACTGAGTACAACCAAGGTTCTTACCGTAAACTATGTGGTTGCCTCGCTTGTAGCTTTTCTTACACCCTTAGGTGGCACTGAGTTAGATTTTCAGCTGCAAACTGCCTGGCCGGCGCTTGTTCTTGCGATATTTGTCGGATTTATATTCATTGCCAATTTTTTTATCTATAGTAAATCCGTGAGTAAGAACGGTGTCGGCATCAGCGTGGCAGCCATGCGTATGTCACTACTAATTCCCGTTCTTCTGTCAACAATTTGGTATTTGGAGCTGATGAGCACCAGGCAATGGATCGGTTTTATAACCGTGATTGTGGCATTATTTTTACTTCTGCCGAATAAACGGCGCATGCTTCGCGAACCGAAAAGCGCGGCGTGGCTGCTTGTTTTATTGTTTTTGGGAACCGGTTTAGGGGATGGATCCCTGAAGATTTTCGAAGCGGATTTTAGCTCTTACCTTACAAAAGAACAATTTATGGGAACAGTATTTTTGAGTGCCACGCTCGTTGGATTTCTTGTAGTATTGATAAAAGGTAATCTCTCGTTTTCAAAACAGGAACTGGGGATGGGAATTCTTGTTGGTATACCAAACTTATACTCCGCGATTTTCCTTATAGAAGCGCTGGAAGTCATGAATGGAGCTATTGTTTATAGTATTGTAAATACATTAACCGTTCTGGGCGCTACAGTCTTAGGAATGATCCGCTGGGGAGACATTGTCACACCCGTGCAGTGGACAGGAATCGCTGCTACTTTACTTTCAATCTTACTTTTGATGTAATGAAAAAATCTATACTTCAGACAATTTTAAAACGAAGCATTGATCTCCGCCGAAAAATCGTTTTTCCGGAGGCAGGAAGGGATCCACGCGTTTTGCACGCGGTGATGGATCTGTACAAGGCAAATGTCGTGCAGCCGGTTCTGGTCAGTCTTGATCAAAACATTGAAAAACTGGCAGATACCGAAGACATCGATCTCCCTGAGTCTATTCCTGTTATTCATACGGAGGATGAGGACGAACAGAAAAGGCGGATCTCATTTTTCGAAGAGAAACTCAGTCATAAGAATCCCTCGCAGCAAGAGATTTTACGGCTCGCGAAAGATCCTTTAATGACGGCAGGCTGGCTTGTTGCTACGGGTAAAGCAGAGGGGGCTGTTGCCGGATCAATCGCATCCACGGCGGATGTAATTCGTGCATCTTTGCGTACTATTGGAACGGCTGAAGGAGCTAAATTGGTATCAAGCACATTTTTGATGGAGTTCAGGAATGATGATGTGGTTACCTATGCAGATTGTGGCGTGGTTCCATATCCGGATGCCGAACAACTGGCAGATATAGCAGTAACATCCGGTCAGACACACAAAATTCTAACCGGTGAAGATCCAAAAATTGCATTCCTTTCATTTTCAACAAAGGGAAGTGCATCGCACGAACGAGTGGAACTGGTTAAAAATGCCCTTCAGATTGCTCAAGACAGGAAAAAAGATTGGCAAATGGATGGTGAGCTTCAGTTCGACTCAGCGTTTGTACCGGAAGTAGGTAAGAGAAAAGCACCTGATTCAAAGGTAGCCGGCAATGCGAATGTCTACATATTTCCAAATCTTGATGCAGGAAATATTGCATACAAAATTACCGAGCGGGTTGGCGGAGCCACAGCAATCGGCCCCATCCTTCAGGGCCTCGCCAAACCATATATGGATCTCTCCAGGGGATGTTCTCAGGACGATATCTTTTATGCCGCCGCAATTTGCAGCGTGTTATCAAATGCCTAAAAATAGTTATTAATCACTAAAGTCGTCAGCTATGTCCATTCAGGAACGGAAAAAGGATCATGTAGACCTATGCGTGTATGATGATGTTGGCTATGAAATGCCAACCGGGTTTGATAGATATTATTTTCGGCATAATGCAATGCCTGAGATAAACATAGATGATGTGTCCGTGGAAGGGACGCTGCTGGGCCGTTCATTTTCGTTCCCGCTGATGATTTCATCCATGACGGGCGGATATTCCGATGCCGGCCGGATTAATGCACAAATAGCACGGTTTTGTGAATCTGAAAATTTGCCGTTTGGTGTGGGAAGCCAACGTGCACTGCTCGATCATCCGGAAGAGTTGGAAAGCTTTTCGGTAGTGCGTGATGAAGCCCCGACGGCATTTATAGCGGCAAACATCGGTGGTGCCCAAATTGCCGGTGGACTACCGGAAGAGAAGTTGTTGGTGTTGATTGACTCTATCAAAGCAGATGCAATAATCGTCCACCTGAATCCTCTGCAGGAACTTGTTCAACCCGAAGGAGACCGGAAGTTTGCCGGTATTGAAAATGGAATAGCCAGGCTTGTGACCCAGTCACCAGTACCGGTTATTGTGAAAGAGACAGGTGCTGGCATTTCCGGGGATGTTGCCCGACGGCTTCTTGCTATCGGTGTTTCTGTAATTGATGTAGCCGGGGCCGGGGGTACCAGCTGGTCAAAAGTAGAGAATAAGCGCAAAGAGGATTCCGGATCAACAGACCTTTTTAATGAGTGGGGTATTCCAACACTCACCTGCGTAAAAGAAGCGGCTGACCTCCACGGCGAGTTTCGGTTTGAACTGATTGCCTCCGGTGGCATCAGGGGCGCATCAGACATCGTAAAAGCGCACTGTTTTGGCGCAGATTTTACTGCATCGGCCCGGCCGGTTATTCAGGCACTGATAAAAGGCGGGGAAGAGGAATTACAGCGGCTCGTCGACCGCTGGAAGGAGCAAACAGCTATTATTCTCACCCTTTTAGGTCGGCGATCTCTTTTGGAGTGTTCAACCAAAGATGTTGGAAATAAGTAGATCGATCAGGCATCAAATTTTGTATATTAGGTTCGTTTTTAGCTCAGACCCATGACCGGCACTTTTTCTGAATCACATTTTATAATTCGTTGAAATTCATCACCCCCTACGTCACAAGCATTGAAAACGCACTTGGCTCACTAGACTTGCCCGAATCCCCCCGGACTCTATACGATCCCCAGCGGTATATGCTTGGAAATGGAGGAAAAAGAATCCGTCCCGTCCTTACCCTGATGGCTTGTGGAATGTGTGGAGAAAAGCGGCGAAAAGCGATGCCGGCGGCACTGGCTGTAGAACTGCTACATAATTTTACTCTCATGCATGATGATATTATGGATCAGGCAGAGAGCCGACGGGGAAAACCGGCGGTCCACATAAAATGGGATGAATCTGTTGCCATTCTTTCCGGAGATAGCATGCACACCCGGGCACTTTTATTGCTGAATAAACTCGATACATCAGTTGATTACAGGCAGATAAATACGATCTTTTTAAAAGGGATCAATAAAGTATGTGAAGGCCAGGCTCTCGACATGGAGTTTGAAACACGGGAGGATGTTTCCCTGCAGGAGTACATGACAATGATCGGCGGTAAAACCGGTGCACTTCTTGAAGCATCACTCCAAATGGGAGGTGTCATTGCAGGGTGTAATAGCACTCAGCTACATGCTCTCCAACAAATTGGCAAAAATATCGGGCATGCATTTCAAATACAGGATGACTGGCTTGATGTTGTTGCCGATCCCGACAAGTTTGGGAAACGGGTAGCAGGTGACATCTATGAGTGTAAGAAAACATATCTGATGATTCTGGCACTTGAACGCTGCAATAAAGATCAGAAAAAATGGTTAAAAGAGTGCCTGAGAAGTAAACCGCTTCAGGATGAAGATGTTCAGTCTGTCATTTCCCTTTACAGGGAACTCGATGTGATTGAGGATGCACGAACAAAAATGGCGGAGTTGTATGACACAGCTGAACAATCCTTAGAAATATTTGGTGAATCAGAAGATAAGCGTGATCTTACTCAACTTATCAAAACTTTAAAGAAACGGGACCACTAAAATCAATGCGTAAAGTTTTACTTTTTACATTAGCTGCTTTTGCTCTTATTTCATGCCGAAGCCAGGATCTCATCCGGCCCGGCGATACTCTTGAAGTTGCGTTTAACAAAGCAAAAGCTCAATATGATGCGGAAGAGTGGTCATCTGCCGCAAGTGCTTTTGAAACGGTTGTATCAATAGGCCGTGGTACTGATCTTGGACAGGAAGCCCAGTTTTTGTTGGCCGAAAGCTACTATAATAACAAGCGATATTTACTTGCTGCATCCGAATACGACAGATACGCTACGTTTTATCCCAGGTCAGAACGCCGGGAATTGGTCGACTTTAAAGCGGCAGTGTGCTATTACAAGCTAAGTCCGCGCTACCGGCTGGATCAAAGCTACACCCGGCAGGCACTTGAACGTTTTCGACTTTTTAACTCAAGGTATCCCAATTCAGAACGCGTTGCTGAGGCATCCGAATACATAACCGAACTCAGAAACAAACTTGCACGCAAACAGTATGAAGCCGCTGAGTTTTATAAACGTACAAGCCGTTTTAATGCTGCTATAGTTTATTATGATCTCGTACTTGATAACTATCCTGAATCGAGATGGGCAGAAGAGGCACTTGTTGATAAAATTGAGGCGTATATCTTGTATGCCGATAACAGTATTCCTGCAAGTCAGCTGGGGCGATACGAGTCAGCAGTCTCAAGCTACGAAACATACCTTCAGCTATTTCCCAGTGGAGATAACCGAAGCAGGGCAGAAGATCTTTATGACCGTGCCCGCAATGAGATAGAAGACATTACGAACGGCCGTGACCAGGAACCTGTAGCTGAAAACGAGTGAGTCCGGCAGGACCAAGAACGGGCTTATTTGGAGGGGCATTTGATCCTGTTCATCACGGACACGTTAAAATTGCCAAATCCTTTTTAGATAGTAACCTCATTGATCGGTTGCTCGTGGTTCCAACGCCAGAATCGCCTCATAAAGATACGTCGGGGCAAACTCCTTTTGCACATCGCTTCAGGATGCTACAGCTTGCTTTCCGGGATATTGATCAGGTTGCTGTATCCGACATCGAAACCCATCTTTCCAAACCATCTTATACGCTGAAAACCATCAGGTATCTGCAGGACGAAAATCCAGGTAACAAATACTTTCTTTGCATAGGCGAAGACAGCCTTGCATCATTTCATAAATGGTGGGAGTATGAAGAGATTCTCGACAGGGTTCCTCTGATTGTGGCCGCCCGCCCTGGCGCAGATAGTTCGCAGCAGTCTCAATCAATCCTCGACCGGGCTATTTTTGTTGATCACTCTGAGGTTGAGATCTCCTCTACAGAAATACGAAACAGAGCGTGGTCTGGCGACAATCAATTGACTGATTCTGTTCCAGAACCTGTAGCTGATTACATTCATAAAAAAAACCTGTACTCCGCCTGACTTCCCATCCAACTGCCTGATGACATCATGAAACGATCAGATTTTCTAAAAACACTTGGGTCGGCATCACTTCCGCTGGCACTGCCTTTGGCAATAAAACATGCCGGGAAACAGAATCTGAACCGTCCGAAAAAAATGATGCCGGGGGATGTCATGGGGCTGGTTGCTCCGGCCGGAATAATTTATGATGAAGCTGAGTTTGAGAGAATGCAGAGAGAGCTGGCAGAGCTTGGATTACGATCAGTTTTTGGCGATCACGTTAGGAACAGGCACGGATACCTTGCTGGTACGGATCAGCAAAGAGCCGCTGACCTGAATGCGATGTTTGAGGACCCTGATATTGATGGAATTATGGCCGTTCGAGGCGGCTGGGGGTGCGCTCGAATTCTTCCTCACCTTAATTTCGAGACAATAGCCGATAACCCCAAAGTCTACTGTGGATTTAGTGATAACACGACCTTGCATCACGCCTTGATGGCATACAGCAATCTGCAAACATTTCATGGACCCAATGGAAATTCCGATTGGACCGACCTAACAAAGCAGAGTTTTGAATCGGTTGTGATGAAGGGCGAATTATCAACGTATCAGTCAGATAGCATGGTTAGCATCCTGATGCCGGGTAAAGCCACGGGGCGGCTTATTGGCGGAAACCTGAGCATTCTCACAACAACACTCGGTACGCCCTATCAAGCTAATTTTGACGATGCCATTCTGTTTGTTGAAGACATCGGGGAGGACACCTACAAGATTGACCGAATGATGTCTCACCTCGAGCAGGCCGGGATTTTAGACGTGATCTCCGGATTTGTATTTGGAAAATGTACGGATTGTTCGGCTGGGTCGCCGCCTACATTTTCTCTGCTGGAAGTTCTAAAACACTACCTGGACCGGTATCAGATTCCCTCAATTTATAATACAGATATCGGCCACGAACAGGATAATTTCACAATTCCGATGGGTGGGCTTGCCGAGCTTGATGCTGACAACGGCGTGATTACTTTGCTCGAACCGGCTGTTCAATAGCTATAAACCGGAGATCGAGAAATAATATTCTTCTTGGATGTTAAAAAGTCCCCTTCTTCTCAAGGAGGAGATTTAGGGATGATTATGCCGTGGCATACCGAAGGGAAAAAAGTTTTTGAGTTAAATTTGAGGCAAAAAACCCGGTCTACCATCACCAGCCCCTCCTTACACAGGATGGGAGTGAATTATGCGCTGCTTTATAATC
The DNA here is from genome assembly GCF_038150125.1 of Rhodohalobacter sp. 8-1. Lineage (NCBI taxonomy): Bacteria > Pseudomonadati > Balneolota > Balneolia > Balneolales > Balneolaceae > Rhodohalobacter > Rhodohalobacter sp. 8-1. The sequence continues at coordinate 198,792 of NZ_JBBVMF010000008.1, forward strand.
GAATTCAGGTCAAAAGATCAGCTTTCGAAGTGTTTTTTCTCTTTTTTGAAGTCCTCATCGCTGAGTAATCCCTGTTGCCATAATCCCGTCAGGTAGTCAAGTTTATCAAGTGTGCCAGGTGATGGCGGTTCCCTATCTGGTGTCTTTTCAACATTGTGGAGCTCCTTCACCCGTTTGCGTTCGGTTCTAACCGCTGCCGATATCATATCGGACAGATTTTCGGGATCAGGCTGTCCCTTCAGCGTCATTTTTCTTGTTTCGGTTGACAATTTTATATCACCGATGCCGAACTTTTTATCCAGCCAGTTTTGCTCTACATCAAGAGTTTTAACATTTGCCAGGTCAATTTTTTGGGAAATATTCTGATCTTGATATTCAATCTGTCGATCAGTTACGGTGTAGGATATATTCGTCCGGCGGGTATGAACAACCCACAAAATCGCAATACCGATGCCGAGGACAGGTATAAGTAAGATTCCGAAAAAATATCCCCAGAACCAGCGTTTCCAATGCGGTTTAAGCTCGATAGATTTTGGCATATCAAAGTTCAATTTAGAAATTTACAAGTACTTGTCACTTCTCTTGCTTTAGCGCTCGGGAATCCACGGGGTTTCCTTTTCTCCCCCCTGCAGGTTTTCATAACGCGCAAGAACAAATAAAAGGTCCGATAACCGGTTCAGGTAAATAATAGCATCTGCGGGAATCTCTTCAGACTCCGACAGCTGAACAGTTTCACGTTCGGCTCTCCGGCAAACAGTCCGGGCAAAATGAAGAGTCGATCCTGCACCGCCTCCTCCGGGTAGAATAAAGGACTTTAGAGGGGGAAGATCTTCTTCAAGTGTATCAATCCACTTTTCGAGACCCTCAATTTCGGTATCGCCCACCTGGTCAATCCTTGCTTTTTCAGGATCCGGGGTGGCAAGTGTCGCGCCTACTACAAATAAATCGTTTTGAACCTGTGTAAGTATATCTTTGCCATGGTCGGACAACGAGTACGATAGCACCATTCCTATCGTAGAATTCAGCTCATCAACGGTTCCATAGGCCCTTATTCGAATGTTGCTTTTTTTGGTTTTGGTGCCTCCAAAAAGTGAGGTTTCACCGGCATCGCCTTTTTTAGTATAAATTTTCATGGATTTGTTATTTCAGAAATTTTAGAAATGATTCAGTTCAGGAAACACTCAGATTGGGTGTAATTAAATTTAATATCACCAGATCTTTTTTTCGAAAAATTGGATCACATTTGTCCTTACAAGACTTGTAGGATCAACTTACCCTACGCCGCGCACTGGTTATATTGCAAGAGCGATGAAAAAGGTAATATTTCAGAATATCAGTCTTCTAATGTTTTCTTCTATCGGCAGGGTTTCCAACATTTAAAGCATATCACATCATTCAGTTTTCTATGTTAAAATATGGCTGGATGCATTTCCTTTTTCAATATTCATCAGTAGATGTTGAAGGCCCTTTAAATGTTCTTCGAACACCGGCAACTCTTTTTCGGGACATTCAATAACCAGTTTTACATTTTCAGTGTATTCTGATTCAATTTCAAATAGCGTGAATGAATGATAGAGTTTGTCGATGAGTGATTGTTGATCGTAAGGATATGTAATGACGAACCTGCGGGTGGCAACGATTGGTTTCAAAATTGATTGATTGATGACAAATTCAGCCGCTTTTCCGTAGGCATCAATTAAACCGCTCTTTCCGAGCTTCGTCCCACCGTAGTATCGCACAACTACAACAATTGCATCTACAATATTAGCAGAACGCATGGCATTCAATATGGGCATTCCTGCCGTTCCTGAAGGTTCACCATCATCCTGGCTATGCTCAGAAATAGACGATGGGTCAACCCGAAAAGCGTAGCAGTGATGGGTAGCCGTGGGGTGTAGGTCTCTTATTTTTGAAAGCCGTATTTCTGCCTCTTCTGTTGTATCACATGGATTTATAAAGGATAAAAATTTTGATCCTTTGACCCTGTATTCGGCCTGATAATGTTGTGTTACAGTTAGCAATATAAATCAGTTTTACATGTTAATTAATAACTTAATGTAGATAGATTCTTAATAAGGTGTTGCCTCTGAAAGAAAGCGCTTCATCCTTGCCTTTTAGCTTAAATAAGTTGACTTTTACTGACTTAAACATGGAACCAAACTACGTAGTAGATCGTTAAGTCTCCAATCGAATATAAGTACTGCGTGTAGCAAAATTTTAATATATATATGCCATCACTTTTAAAAGCAGCATCATCCCAAGTTGGTCGAAAATTTTTAACCGGTCTGACCGGTATTTTCCTATTCATTTTTGTCGTTTTTCATCTTAGCGGAAACCTCGCAATTTTTGGTGATGTGGATGCTATGAATCGCTATTCCATGTTTCTTCATGATTTGGGGCCTCTGCTTTGGATTGCTCGTATTGGTTTACTGGCCGTGTTTTTAATCCACACATATATCGGAATTTCAATCTGGATACTAAAACGAAGAGCACGCCCACAGAAATATGAAGTCTACAGTAGCAAAGGTGGACCATCAAGGCAAAGTTTAAGTTCGCGAAGTATGGCTTTTACCGGGGTTGTGCTTCTCATATTTGTGGTCATACATATTGATACATTCGCTTTGGGAGATACTGGTACAGTGATGATCGACGGTCAACAGACTCACGACATCAAATCTCTCGTCATTGAAACATTTCAAGGCCCTTATTACGCCTTTGGGTACACTTTTGTGATGCTTTTATTGGGTGTTCACCTGGGGCACGGTATCTGGAGTTCCTTCACATCGCTTACAGTTAAAAGTAAAAAAGCATCAGCTATCATCTACTCAATTGGAATAATATTTGCAATTCTGATGGCCGTTGGATTTCTATTCATTCCAATGTATATCTACTTCGGCGGCGGTTGTGAAGCGTCTCTTATTCAATGCCGGTAATCTATTTTTAATCGAAAAAGTCTGACCCATTATGAAATTAGAATCAAACGTTCCCTCCGGTCCTCTTGAAGAGAAATGGAGCCGGCATTTGAAAGATTTGAAACTCGTCGCACCCAATAACAAAAGAAAGTATAAAGTTATAGTTGTGGGAACCGGCCTTGCCGGCGCTTCGGCAGCTTCAAGCCTTGCCGAACTTGGTTATGAAGTGTCTACGTTTTGCATCCAGGATTCTGCCCGTCGGGCACACAGTATTGCCGCCCAGGGTGGGATTAACGCAGCCAAAAATTACCCTAACGATGGTGATAGCGTATGGCGGCTATTTTATGATACAATCAAAGGTGGTGATTACAGGAGCCGTGAGGCCAATGTATATCGCCTTGCTCAAAATTCAAATAGCATTATTGATCAGGCCGTAGCACAGGGCGTTCCGTTTGCACGTGAGTATGGCGGACTGCTCGATAACCGCTCGTTTGGAGGTGCCCAGGTCTCGAGAACCTTTTATGCACGTGGGCAGACAGGTCAGCAGCTTTTGCTTGGTGCTTACCAATCAATGATGCGCCAGGTGCATGCCGGAAACATCAAAAATTACCCACGCCACGAAATGCTTGACCTGGTTGTGATTGACGGGAAAGCGCGTGGTATCATTACACGAAATCTTGTTGATGGATCCATTAACCGATGGCAGGCGGATGCAGTCGTGCTCTGTACCGGTGGCTATGGCAATGTCTTTTACCTTTCTACAAACGCAAAAAATTCAAACGTAACTGCCGCCTGGAGATGCCATAAGCGTGGAGCTGCTTTTGCAAATCCATGTATGGTTCAAATTCACCCGACTTGTATTCCGGTCAGTGGCGACTACCAGTCGAAGCTGACGCTGATGAGTGAAAGTTTACGGAATGACGGACGTGTATGGGTTCCGCGTGATCCTGAGGATAGCCGCAAGCCAAATGATATTCCAGAAGAGGACCGGTACTATTATCTCGAGGAGAAGTATCCCAGTTTTGGTAATCTTGTGCCTCGTGATGTGGCATCGAGAAATGCAAAAATGGTGACTGATGACGGCATGGGAGTCGGTGAAACCGGCCTGGCTGTCTACCTTGATTTCAGGGATGCGATCAAACGGGAAGGAAAAGAGGCTATAGCCGCTAAATACGGTAATCTGTTTGATATGTATCAAAATATCACGGATGACAATCCTTATGAAACCCCGATGAGAATTTTCCCGGCTGTTCACTATACAATGGGTGGCCTTTGGGTTGATTACAACTTAATGAGCAACATTCCGGGGCTGTTTGTCGCTGGTGAAGCCAATTTTTCCGATCACGGCGCTAACCGTCTTGGAGCCAGTGCCCTCATGCAGGGTTTATCTGACGGATATTTCATTGTGCCATACACCATTGGAAATTATCTCGCTGATGTGGACCTAACGAAAGTCACAACTGAGCATGATGCATTCTCTGAGGCAGCCAGTTCATCATCGGAAACTCTCGATAAGCTGCTGTCCGTCAACGGTGATAAAACCGTTGTGGAGTTCCACCGGGAACTTGGAAAAATCATGTGGGACAAGGTTGGCATCAGCCGAAGTAAAGAAGGCCTTGAAGAAGCGATTGAAGAAATACGTGCGCTTCGTGATGAGTTCTATGAGAACGTACGAGTTCCGGGTGATGCAACGTATTACAATAAATATCTCGAATTTGCCCATCGCGTGGCAGATTTCTTCGAACTCGCTGAGTTGATGGCGGTTGATGCTCTCGACAGAGACGAATCGTGTGGATGTCACTTGCGTGAAGAGTACCAGACCGAGGAGGGCGAAGCTCTGAGAAACGATGATGAATTCTCCTATGTATCTGCCTGGGAATATGGCGGAGTAAATGGGAAACTAAATACGACGCTCCATAAAGAGCCCCTCGAATTTGAGTTTGTGGAATTGAAACAAAGAAGTTACAAATAAGGATATCCTATGAGTGAGATGACCATCAATTTGAAAATTTGGCGCCAGAAGAACGCTAAAGCTGAGGGTAAGTTTCAGGATTACAAGCTAAATGGCGTAAGTGAGCACATGTCGTTTCTCGAAATGCTCGACGTTCTTAACGAAAACCTGATCAAAGAGGGCAAAGATCCGGTCGAGTTCGACTATGACTGTCGCGAAGGTATATGCGGGTCTTGTAACCTTGTGATTAATGGCCGTGCCCATGGCCCGAAACACATGACGGCGGCCTGCCAGCTCCATATGCGGAATTATAGCGATGGTGATACAATTGTTGTTGAACCTCCCAGAGCCAAAGCGTTTCCCATTGTAAGAGATTTGGTTGTTGACCGGTCTGCATTTGACCGCATCATAGAAGCGGGCGGGTACGTTTCCGTTAAAACCGGTGCTGCACCCGAAGCTAACCTGATCCCTGTCGAAAAAGATACAGCAGACGAGGCGTTTGATTACGCTACCTGTATTGGATGTGGCGCCTGTGTTGCTGCGTGTCCGAATTCATCAGCCTCGCTGTTTACCGGTGCCAAGCTTGCGCATCTTAACAGTCTTCCCCAAGGAAAACCGGAGCGCGACAAACGGTCGATCGCAATGGTTGAGCAGATGGAAGCAGAAGGGTTTGGCGACTGCTCAAATCATGCCGAGTGTGAGGCTGTTTGCCCGGTTGGTATCAGTATTTCAGCGATTGCAGAGATGCGTCGCGACTATATGAAAGCTATGTTTTGATTTATTAAAGCTCTCTTTCATACAAAAAAATCAAAAAAGGTGTGGGATCTTATCTCATGCCTTTTTTTATTGTTAATATTCAATTCCTTGGTGAGATATTCTAATCAAGGAACCCTCCAAGAGTTTTTCCCGATGGGTTCGCTTTTCGAGAACTCTTAGAGGGTTATACTTAGATTTTCTCAGATCCATTTTCGCAGACCTCCAAGGTTTTCAAAACCCAGGAGGTCTTATTAATCAGAACAGATGAAGAGCATGAATAAGCTTACGCTTGAAAATGCAAGAAAAAAGCTACAAGAGGTTTGGGGATACCCATCATTTCGACCGGGCCAGGAAGAGGTGATTTCTAATGTTCTACAAGGACAGGATACACTTGTACTTTTTCCTACAGGTGGCGGGAAATCGTTGTGTTATCAAGTGCCATCTCTCCTTTTTGAGGGAATGACACTTGTGATTTCCCCGCTTGTGGCACTGATGCAAGACCAGGTAGATCAACTAAAAAAGCTTGGCATTCGAGCCACATTCATCAACAGTACGCTGCCTGGTTATGAAACGGAACAGCGTATGGTAAATGCCCGAAATGGCATGTATCGCCTTCTGTATGTAGCTCCGGAGCGGCTGGCAACGGACATGTGGAAACACCAGATGCCGCAGTTTAACATCTCCCTGGTGGCCGTAGATGAAGCGCACTGTATATCCGAGTGGGGGCACAGCTTCAGGCCCAGCTACAGAACTATTCGAGAGGAACTGCGTGATCTGCCTGATTCCACCCGCTGGATTGCACTCACGGCTACGGCAACTCCGGAAGTGAAGGAGGATATTCAGACCAATCTTGAGTTTAGCGATCCAACGATTGTTGCCGGCGGTTTTGGGCGTGACAATCTGAAATGGTGGGTAAACGAAACGCCTCAAAAGCAGAAAATGCTGATGAATGCGGTAACAAAAGCATCAAAAAAGGGGAGTGGCATTGTCTATTGCAGTACCCGGCGGGATTGTGAACAGTGGGCCGGCCGTTTCAGGAGGGAAGGCATCAATTCGGAAGCGTATCACGCCGGATTGCAAAGTAAAACCAGGGAGAAAATTCAGACAGACTGGATCGAAGGAAAGACAGACGTCGTGGTGTCTACGAATGCATTCGGGATGGGGATTGATAAACCCGATTGTCGGTTTGTGGTCCATGAAACAATGCCGATATCGCTTGAATCTTACTACCAGGAAGCGGGCCGGGCGGGACGCGATGGCCAGGAAAGTTTTCCTGTATTAATTTACAAAAAAGGCGACGCGGAGCGCGCGGAGAAGCGAATCAGGCGGGGATATCCTGATTACGAGACTCTTAAAAAAGTGTACAACGGAATCTGTGATGAGCTGGATCTGGCGGTTGGAAGTGAGATGGAAACGGCTGAACCTATCGATTACAAAAAAATTGGTAAGAGAACCGGCCTTAAGGAATCACAGATTTCAGTATCGGTACGTGTACTTGAGCGGCTTGAGGTTTTGGAAAAAACAGAACTGTATGAATCAAAAATTGGCGTTCACTTTACCGCCGGAAAACATTACATCCGAAGTTTAATACAAGAATCAAGCTCCAAAAAAATGCAGTTTCTTGATCTTCTATTTCGGCAGTTCGGAGCTGAATCGTTCAATAAAATGCATTTCATTGATGAATCATATATTTGTGAAAAACTGAAGGTCACCTCTCGACAGCTCGAAAAGGCTCTGCAGGTCTTTGCAAGCCAGGATCAAATTCTTGAATACGCAAAGCGAGGTGAACAGCCGTTGATTCGGCTGATGGAATCCCGGATGGGAAAATTGGAGATCGACCACGAATCTGCCTACCACTACAGGGATGTTCTGCTTTCGAAGCTGGGCTACATGACGCAGTACATTGAAACCGACGGATGCCGGGAACAGTTTTTGAGAACTTATTTCGGTGAGACGGGAACAGGCCGGTGCGGCCACTGTGATAACTGTCTCAGGTCGGCAGGCAGTGATAATGTGATGTTGGGGCAGCAAGAAATCGATAAAATAGAAGCCCTATTGGCAGATGGAGATAAAACAGTAGGCGAACTGAAAAAGGGCTCAGGGCTTTCAGGTAAACAGGTCAGCCGGATACTTAAGCTGCTCTCCAGGGAAGACCAGCTGATTAAAGTTGAGGAAGATGGTGTACGTTTTGGGCTTAAGAATAAAGGAGAGGAATAGGTTTAAACGATTAAACCTGAGTTCGATTATAAATCAGGGTAAAAAAACACTACCCTCTTGTGTAAGGAGGGGCCAGAGGCGATCGCCATATAGTTTTTTAAGTTCAACTTAGCCTCAAAAACTCCTTTTCAACCACCCCTAAATCTCTCCTTGAAAAGGAGGGGACTTTTTGACCTCAAAAAAGGTCAATATTAATCGAACTCAGGTATTAAAGTAGTGTTTAATCAGCGTTAAAATCTTGGGAAACCTGTTAGGTTTCTTTGAGGTCTGAACCCATAGCAAATCTTTTATACTTCAAACCTGACAGGATTAGAGGTGGTGTAGATCATTTAGATAGATACCCCAATCATACCTAAAGCGAAAACTCCTCCGATAGTTTGCCGCCTTTATTGCTATCCACACGAATTGTGAAATCGCCATTCCCCCGGACAATCCAGCGAACGGTTATCTCATCCATCCCGGGAATATTCTCCACACGGAGTGATTCGGGGTTGTGAGTTTGTTCCGTGGTGATACCAAAGTCTTCATCTTCCACGATCATGCCTGCCTGCACGTCCACACCATCAATCGTAATTACGTTAGGGGGTGTAATATTATTCATCAGGTCGTGGCTGGCATGTGTGGGGATGACACGATTATTTGTGATGGTTGCTGTAATTTCGCGTAGTCCGCTGCCGAGGTCTTTACTGCTGACATCAGAGATGCCCAGTTCAGGGAGATGATAGGCATGAAACAGTGTAAATGCCATATTCCTGTGAGCGTCACTCTCAAGAAGGAAGCCGGGATTGGCACGTCCGAAATTCTTTTTGAACCCCCCGATTTCAACCTCGCCAAACTGCGGATGGTCGTAGGTTTCCCACTCAACCCAACCGTCGTTAAACAGAAGCAGCTCGTCGAACTTGTACCTGTCGCCGGGTTCTGCATCCCGGCCAAACATCATGTGAGATGTGTAGAGCTCGTTTGTAAAGGTAAAGATGCCGCGTCCGCCGTAAAACCAATCAAGCTCGCCGCCGAACACGGTATAAAGATCCCGGTGAACGACCATGTAACGATATCCCGGCATCATCTCATCACCAATTTCTCCAAGAAAATCGTAGACCGCTTCGTCAGTTCGGTTGTAGGTGTCCGCATCTTCCGCGGCTCCCGGACCCCGTAACAACATTCCACCGGTATTGTGATAAGATTGTGCTCCTGCAATGTTTGGATGCGCAATCACAAAATCAGCCACTGCTCGGTTTTCTGGCAGCGAAAATGGATATTTATAAGCTCCACGCTGGACATAATCGGGCTGCCAGTTCCAGCCCCAGTCGCGGTTGGGATCGTAGTAGCCGGTGCGGTCTTCGTTTACTTCACCATCGCCGTCATTGTCAACCCCTTCCCAGCCAAGCATTTCATAGCTTCCAAATTCATCCGTATCCGTTCGGATCATACGCCGGGGAAAGTCCGGGTCTGTCGTCCAGTTTCCCCGCGGATTCTCACGCCGCATTTGTGTGATGTGATTATCGTTGTTCAGATCATTGAAGCTATCTTCGCTGAGTTCTCCATCACCATCGTTGTCCACGGGTTTCACGCCTGAACGCGGTGTATTGGCGTTGTTGGGCTGGTTCATGTAGTGATCACGGCCGTCTGGATTGATGCTCGGTACGATATAAAAAACACGGCTGTCCATCAGGTTGCGGATGAACTCTATATCCTCGTAATTCTCAGCCAGGTACCACGCCGTGTAGAGCGAGATTTCCGCTCCCTGGATTTCATTGGCGTGGATATTCCCATCAATATAATAACCGGGCTTTTCGGTGTGTGGCTTGTTGTTGTGATTGGTGACGGTGAGCATCCAGAGTTCCCGTCCCTCGTAGGATTCACCGATGGAACTAAGTTTAATAAAGTCAGGGTGTGCTTCGGCCAGTTTTTGGCTCAGATCAGTGATACCACTGTGCGTAAGGTACCGGTTCCAGCTCACCTGGACCTTTGGATCTTCGGGTGACCCAAGAGCACGGAATACATCCGGGTTATTCTGTGCAATAACCGACAGCGTCATAAACAGAGAGACAAATAGAGTAAGTAAAATGCGTTTCATAGCTATAAAATCTTGAGGTTATCGAATCGTTTGTTGAAATGTGGCGAAACCGGCAGATGGATTTCCGGCAGACAGAGATACGGATCCGCTGCCGCTTATCAGCCATGTAATTTGTTGTGATTCGCCTCCCATCAGCCTGTCAATCTGGAATTTCGGCCTGCCGCTGAGAATCTGCATTTCATCATCAGCGGTTAGCTCCACATTTACCGGGCGGACCCATTTTGTTCGGGTACCAAGTTCGGTAGATGTTGGCAGGCTGCCGCGGTTATGCAAATCCAGCGTGATACGCGTCAGGTTTCGGCCTGCATCTTCAAGCTGAATATTTTCGAAGACAAGATCTGCTTTCATTTCTGTGAGCCGCTCCACAAACTCCAGGTGAATATTCGCAAGCGAATCAACCATGGAATAGGGCGGGGTTGTCATGGCAAACGGTTTGATGCCGCCAACTTCAACCACGTGATCCGGAAAATCAGGATGATCAACCTGCTGCCAGTCGGTGAATGAGTCAACTCCTTCACTGTCAGACCAGCGCAGATAATCCAGCTCATCGCTTTCCAGACCTCTATTCGATTGTCCGACAGAATCTTCAGCGACTTCAGGAATCCACCAGCCATCAGTGGTGAAACTGTATCGCGCGTAGTGGAAATAAGCCCATTCGGGAAACCCGCCTTGCTGAAGAGAATAGCCGGATGCATTTTCCTGCGGAACAACATCTTTATAAAGATCGGAGACAGACTGAAAAACACCTTCATCGCCTTCAAGAATTCCGGTGATTACACGCTTTGATGCGTCAGATCGGCTGTATTGCCATGGATCACTGAGGTTGTTATTCGGGCTGAAGGTGAGGACAGCATAGATGTTAAAGGTGTCAAACATCAGATCAGCGAGCGCTCTGTTTTCCGCTTCTGAGACGGGAAACTCTCCGGCGCCATATTCAAAGCTCGGATGCTGATAGGTGAAATTTTTGTTGATATTCACGCCGCCGTTCGGATCTTCGTTATAGTGTCCGTCTTCATCATTATCGCGTCCCTCAGTCAAAAGACGAAATGTTCCTCGCTGCGATTTCAGGGGATCGGCTTCAACCATCACCCGGTTATCGTCTGGATGCAACATCCAGCCGCCTGTAGCATCTTCAATTCTCATCATCGTAATGAGGCCGTCTCCGTTCAAATCATTGTAAGGATCTTCGCTCAGTGAGCCGTCCCTGTCGAGATCAGTATTTTTACTGTTAACGGACCGTTCGTAGCGGAGATCGGAGAAATACTGTTCAGACGCGTCAGGATTTAGATTCGGAAATATGTGAAAGACCTGGTTCTCAAGAATCTGATTGATATTAGCATGACCGGCCAGGGATTCAGTCAGTTTAAGTGCCATCTCAATTCCCAGGATGTGGACACCATCAACCCCGCCGACTATAGCCAGAGCAGGTTTATTGGCAACATCACCTGACCCGATCGTCACGTGCCAGATGTCGTGCCCGCCCGGCGAAGTGGCGATCGACTGAAGGCTAACAATTTCGGAATGCTCTGATTCAAGATCCTGAAGTGCCTCCGTCATGTCCTGATAGCTGCGATAACTTTCCTGTGCTACTGCAGAACTGAAAAAGAGTAGCGGCATTAAAAGGAGGGAAGATAAAAAACTGTATTTCATAAGTATATGAGAACTGATTGATGATGGAATTGAAAGCGGTGACACAATGTCTGTGGAATAAATCAAAGAAACCGTTAAAAGTTGAAAACTGAAAAAGATTTTGGGTGAATAAATAGTTCGTGGAAGCATGCACATTTAGTTCGCCAGCTTCGTTGCAACAAATAATGCACCAGGTGTAAATAAGAGACTCTTTCCGTGAAAGTTGCTCGTTAATTTAGTATTCTCAATCTTAATAAATCTCAACGATCTCAGCTCAATCATGTCCAAATTAAAATTACTGCTATCCCTATTTCTTGTTCTAATTTTTAATACACCGGCCGCATCGCAGCTGCTAAATGATCGTTTTACGTTCGATGACGATCTGCAATACGCACCGGATGTACAATCGCCGGCGGACTTTCTCGGCTACCAGCCGGGTGAGGCATACTCACATCACTATCAGCTTGGTGCGTACCTTGAGCAACTTGCTGAATCGAGTGATCGTGTTTCGCTGGTTACCTACGGACAGACGCATGAAGGCCGGGATTTGTGGCTGGCAATAATCACGAGCGAAGAAAATCATTCTAATTTAGAGGAAATTCGTGAGGCTAATCTTCAGATTGGAGATCAATCCTTAAGTGATGCTGAAGCGTCGGATCTGATTCAGAGCAGTCCCGCTATTGTATGGCTGAGTTATGGTGTACATGGTAACGAGGCATCAAGTGCTGAGGCGGCGCTTCAGACGGCTTATCGAATGGCTGCAGCTGAGGATGATGAAACATCACGGTTCCGGGATGAAGCTGTGATTATTATAGATCCAATCCTGAACCCGGATGGGCGTGACCGGTATGTGACCTGGTATAAATCATCGCTGGCTCATATGCTCAATACGGATCCGGTGGATCTTGAGCATGATGAAATCTGGCCTGGCGGACGAACAAATCACTACTGGTTTGATCTAAACCGGGACTGGGTTTGGCTGGTTCACCCAGAATCGCGAGGACGTATAGCAGAATATCAAAAATGGATGCCACAGGTTCACCTTGATCTTCACGAGCAGGGGTTTAATAACAATTATTTCACGATGCCCGGAACCACGCCGCGGAATCAGCAGCTGCCGGATGAGTATGAAGAGTGGGCCGATGTGTTCGGACGAGGAACGATTGAGGAGTTTGACAAGCACAACATCAATTACGCAACACGTGAGGCGTTTGATTTCTTTTATCCCGGTTACGGATCCTCTTATCCCAGCCTGATGGGCGGTATCGGGATGCTCGCTGAACAAGGCGGCCACAGCAGGGGCGGGCGTGCTGTTGAAACGGAAGACGGCTATGTGCTTACGCTTGAACAGCGCATTTTTGATCACTATACGAATAGTGTTGCTACAGTACGTACGGCCGTTGAAAACCGAACAGAACTGCTTGACTATTACCGGGATGCACTTAACCCCGAAAATTCAAAAGTGGACACGGAAGCCTACATATTACCCAATAATCCAAATGATCTGACTTATGATGTGATCGACATCATGCTAAAGCAGGGAATTGAGGTTGAACAGGCATCGGAAGAGTTTACGCTGAGAAATGCAACAGATTATCGAGAAAACGCTACGGAGCGCCGCTCATTTAATGAAGGTGATTTTATCATTCGTAAAGATCAGGCTAAACATTTACTGGTCACTACCTTGTTTGAGCCCAAAATGGCATTTGGCGACTCTGTGATGTATGATATGTCGGTTTGGTCAGTTCCGATGGCCTACAATCTTGATGCTTACCTCGTCAGGGATAACCCATCTGTTGAAACAACCAGAATCATGGAGTTACCGCAGCGGGAGAGCGGTGTAATTAATGCTTCGTCTGAGTACGCTTTTGCGATCGACTGGGAGCAGCAATCGGCACCAAAAGCTTTGGCGGAACTTTGGCGGCGGGGATATCGTGTGCGTTCGGCTGAGAAAGAGTTTACAAAAGACGGGCGAACTTTCAATCGCGGAACACTTATTGTTCTTACGGGGAGAAATTATGAAAAACGAAGCGAGATCAGTCGTGATATGCATGAGGTTGCTGAACACGCTGGAGTCCTTATTTACGGCATGGACACCGGGCGTATGGATACGGGTATGGACCTGGCTTCAAGAAGCAGTAAGGTTTTACACCAGCCAAAAACAGCCATGATTGTTGACAGACCATTCAATTCTTATACCGCAGGGCAGATCTGGTTTCAGTTTGATCAGAACGTTGGATATGGAATCAGCAGAATCCGATCGTGGCGGCTGGCGTCGATAGACCTTAGTGAGTATGATGTGATTATCTTGCCGGGCATGCGCGGATCTTCGCCTCAGTTTGGTGAGGATGAGCAATCGGCTCTCAAACTATGGGTAGAACAGGGCGGAACCCTTGTAGCGACTGAAGATGCGGCCCTTAACATGACGGCCGATCGAATGGAGTTTCTGGCGGTTGAGCTTGTGGAAGAGAAAGAAGAAATTGAGGACGACAATGATCCGGCAGTGTTTACACCCTATGAAGCAAGACAAGATACATTTGGACTTCGGAATATCCCGGGTGCTTCATTCGTATCTAATATCGATACAACGCATCCGCTTGCTTTTGGCGTGAAGGAAGAGCTTTACAGCCTGACCTATAACACAAATCAATTTGCTCCGTCAACCAGCTTCCAGATTGTCGGGCGATACGAACAAGATGCATCTGACCTGCTGGCTTCAGGTTATGCGTCGCAGGAGAACCTTCAGAAAGCGGCTGGAAATGTGTGGGCCGGTGTTGCAGCTCTTGGTGACGGAAAAGTGGTACTTCTTGCCGATAATACCCAGTACCGGATGTTCTGGCGCGGACCGGAACGTCTGATGATCAATGCGGTAATGCTGATACCGTCGATGTAGTTATAGGCAACTAAAACTGGCTCTATGTTGATCGGTGTGGGGATGGGGTGGAATTATATTACTCCTGATACCGGCTTTTGAAACAGACCCTGAAAGGGTCAAATATTTCAGCCTGGGGCATCGCCCCGGGTTGGAGATTCGGGTCAATCATACCCCGTGGCAACAGATGTCATCAACGCTCCATATCTTCTCGAGGGTGGTGGTAGTGAATCAATTAGGGGCATGCGCAGTGGGGCGTTGATTCAGCCTGAATAACAACCATCGGAATGGGATATATACTGTAATTAGATGAAGGGCCGATGGTTTTTCATCACGTGTCCGTTTACCTGTGGCGATGCCCCTTTTGGCTAAGCCATTACTTCGGGGCAGGGTCGTATTGTTGATTTCAAAACACCAGTGTAGATTGGAATTGCATTTTACAAGAATGAAAGGATATTTTTTTTACCCACACCAATCAACATAGCCATAAAAATGATCCCTTTAAAACCCGGGGGCAAACACAAGTTCTTCGAGATCTTTGAACAGGTTTTGAGCTACATCCATGTCAGGAATGTTATTGAGAAATAGATATGCTTCGCTTCCTTCGGGTTGGAAGGCACTGAAAAGTTCGAATCCGCGCATTGTGCCATCTAAATTGACGGATGGGTTTTTGAGTATGTAGTTGTGATTTGTATTGAGAACTTTAGTTGATCTCACGTAGCTATAAAATTTAAGCAGATCGTCGAGAGTAGAGTACATGCCGCCGCTGCCGCGGATCAGCCAGGATGTTGGCCCCCAGTTCGGAGGAATATTTGGCAAACCTACTTGATGTGGCCCTCCACCTACCGCAAAATCTGACAGCGACAGGTCTCCTGTGTGACCGTACTCATTTGTTCGGCTCATTCCTGCAGGCTCGAAAAAGTTTTCATTTAAAAATTCGAAATAATCCAGCCCCGACACTTTTTCGATGAGAATAGCAAGCAGTCCAAATGCTCCATGAGAGTGCCGGCGATCAGTTCCGGGTTCAAACAACAGATCCTGGTTTAAAATCCTATGGAGAGCAGTTTCTCGGCCTACCCAAGCCAGATCGGGATCCCAGTCTGACACGTTATGAAAGAAATCCGGCAATCCGGACTGGCCGCTCATCAGGTGCTGAATGGTCATCGATCGCTTATCAACCGGTACGTTATCGAAATACAGGCTAACAGGATCTTCCATTGAAATCTGCTGACGCTGATCGAGCAGTAAGATTGAAGCTTTAGTAAAATCAATGGGTCGCGACCCAATATCAAAAATGGTGGTTAGCGTATTTGTGATGTTCAAATTCTCATTTGCCATGCCGAAAGGGCGTTTCAGCTCTTCGATTTGATTCAGTTTTATGTAAACAACTCCTGAAAAACCGTGTTGTTCAAGTTGGTCAAAAATCTCATCGGCATTGTCTTTCGTGAGGTCAAGATCCTGAAGTGACATATCCTGGGCGGGAAGAACTCTTGCTTCGAGCGATAATATCATCAAACAAAGTAAGGCGACAACTGTTTTAATATACATGCGGGTTATTGGGATTGAGATGCAGGTTGGAATCGGTGCATCAGCAGAATCAAATTTGCGAAAAGCCCGGCTTTAATCGATGTCGATTAACTCTTCAGCCGGCCCTGGACGTGGAAGTGTATCAGAAGCAGCAGCCAACGAATCGGCCAGCTGCTTACGGTTCTCATTCAGCCGGTCTTGCAGCTGGTCCCGCTCTTCTGTTAACGATTCTTCAATTTTATCGATGCGCTGGAGCTGTTGCTCTGGCTGCTTTTGATAATATAAGTGTGTTCGTTCAAATTGCTCGGGCGTCACATTATACTTCTCAAATATCTGCTCTTTCAAATAATCCCTGGACACACTGTCAAGCTGTGTTTCATTAAGCTGATTGATCACCACAAGTTCGGTGAAAACGGTGATATAGCGGTCTTCTTCAACAAGATCTTCCGGTGCAGTAGTGTTGCTGCAAGAGACGAAAATCAGAAGTGAAACCATCAAAAATACAAATGGGAAACTACGCTTCATCTGGATTTTTAGGATTTAAGGGGCGCATTGTAATCTCATTAATGAGCATGTTATCGGGTGTCTTAAGAAGATGCATCAGAGTATCTGCAACGTCCCCGGGCTGCATCATATTTTTATGGGTATCCATGCCGCCGGCATTTTCGAAAAATGATGTGGCAATTGAGCCGGGAAACATACAGGACACTTTTATCTTTTCGTATCTCAACTCTTTGAACAGCGATTCACTAAAACCCCGAACGGCAAATTTCGTTGCGTTATAGCCCGATAAATTAGGATTGCCAAGTAGCCCGGCGATGGATGCAATGTTAATAATATGCGAATAAGTGTCGGATTCTTTCATCAGCGGCACGATAGTCCGGGTAAGGTAAAACACGCCATTTAGATTTACGTCGATCATTGTTTGCCAGTCTTTCATTGGCAGCTCATCTACGGGCCCGAAGAGACCGAGTCCGGCGTTATTAATCAGAATATCTGGTGTGTGATCGTGATTGAATGTTTTTTTGACCCAGTTCTCGATTGACCCGTATTCTGTTACGTCCATCTTTACGGGAATAAACCTGTCGCCAAGTTCTTTTTCAAGCTCTTTCAAGCGACCTTTGCTCCTCGCAAGTCCGTAAACGGTAGCGCCCTGGACAACTAATTTACGACAGAATTCAGTTCCTATTCCGCTACTTGCACCTGTTACAATAGCAACTTTACCTTTAATATCCATGTATAGAGTGTTTCGATGTTTGTTGAAAGATTGCTTCTGTAAATGCCCTAAACAGAAGATTCAGAACTATCATTTAAGAAGATACAATTTTGCCGGGTAAATATTTGATATGACAAAAGCTTAGCGTTCAAACTGAATCGCCCGGGCGTTCTGACAGTTATCAGGGATAGAGCAATAGTTCTAAATCAGCTGACAGATGCTACACAATGATAAGATTCCTCTATGCTAAAACCCATCAGAACCCTTACTTTTAAGCGTCAGATAAACAGTTTCTTGCTCTTAAACTATATGTACATTCATTTATGATACTTGTTGAAATCGGGAATACATCCGTGAAAGCTGTTCGTGACGAAGCAGGTAAACGTAAGCCGTTATTTAAAGTGAGTACGAAAAACATTGACGAGTTGCGACGGCAGCTCTCGTTGCTTTTGGACAACGAAACAATACTGCTCTCTTCGGTACGCAAAGATCTGACTGCTGTTATTCGAGAATACACCGGGCGGCTGACATTACATGTCATTCGGTATGATCTGCTTGGAAATATTCGTCTTGATTACGAAACACCTGAGACGCTTGGTATCGACCGTGTTCTGGCCTGTGCCGGGGCCGTTCATAAAACAAAAACGGATGTTATTGTTGTTGATGCAGGCACAGCTTGCACGGTAGATTTTATGACAAATGACTATAGCTTTAAAGGCGGTGTGATACTGCCCGGCCTTCCTATGCTACGGCACGCTATGAAAACGCTCACACCGGAACTGCCTGAGGTTAGCCCGGGATTGCCAGATCATTTTCCGGGGCGTTCAACCCATGATGCCATTAAAATCGGCCTGAATGGCGGCTTTATCCACGCAATTTCCAGGTTTGTTGAACAGTATAAAGGCCGGTTTAACAATAGTGAAGTACTAATTACCGGTGGAGACGGACCGTTTGTTCAGGAAAAGCTGGAAGGAAATTTTGGCAGCAGTTACTTTGACAACCTTGTATTTGATGGGATGCTGGCCTGGAAAGAGCTCAATCAGATTGATAACTGATCATTAGTTGATACTATTGGTTATGAGTTTCCTCTTGCGCCTGTATGGATGTCAGTTTTTCACGAATGGTTGCAATCACCATCTCCAAAGCCACCTGGTTTTCGCCACCGCGCGGTATAATTATGTCCGCATATCGTTTACTGGGCTCTACAAACTCCAGATGCATAGGGCGTACGTAAAGTTCGTATTGATTCATTACCCCCTCAAGATCTCTGCCCCGTTCCATGATATCGCGCTTGATGCGCCGAAGAAGACGAACATCGTCGTCGGTATCTACGAACAGCTTGATGTCCATATACTTCCGAAGTTCGGGTTCAGTAAAAATCAGGATGCCGTCCAGCAGGATAATCTCTTTTGGTGTAATGCTCTCAGTGTCTTCCGACCGAGTATGAGCGGCAAAATCGTACACGGGAACTTCTACCTTGTATCCGCCCTTCAAGGCCTCCACATGGCGAATCATGAGTTCCGTTTCGAGAGAGGAGGGATGATCGAAGTTTTGCTTTTTTCGCTCCTCGAGCGGCAAATGACCCAAATCTCTGTAGTAGGAGTCATGCTGTAAGAGCTGAATATTTTCTTCGCCGATACCGTCTAGAATACGACGTACTACAGTGGTTTTTCCTGATCCGCTGCCACCGCCTACGCCAATGATGAGAGGTTTGTCGGACACTTATCTTGAGGTTGTTTCACGGTTGAAACTTCTGTCGTAGTCGAGTTTAAAATCGCGAATGGAACGGAATATTGCAGATGCAACAATGGTTTGCCCGTACTCGCTGGTAAGGTAATTGGCTTCATTGGGATTCGAAAGAAATCCGAGCTCAATCAGAACGCCCGGCATGCTGGCTTCATAGAGTACCTGGAAACCGGCCTGTTTCACGCCGCGCGATTTCCGCTGCGCACGCTCCCTGAACTGGCTTTCGATCATTTCTGCTATCCGCTGACTGGTAGACATGTTTCCGGCATTCATCAGCTCGTAAATCAGCAGATCATCTTCCGTTAATTCTTCTGTTTCACCTGATTCAAGCTCAATCACGCTATTTTCACGCTTCATAACTTCAAGTGCAGTTTCGCTTCGTGCCATTCCCAGAAAATAGACTTCAGCACCCTGGACGCTCTGCTTTCTTGCTCTGTTATGATGGTCAAACGCATTTGCGTGGATAGATATAAACAAATCACCTTCGTGCTCATTTGCAATTCGGCCCCTTTCTTCAAGTTCAATAAATGTGTCATCGGTTCGGGTGTAAACCACTTTCAGGTCGGGGATATTCTCTTCAATATACTGGCCAACCTTCAGAGCCACATCAAGCACAACATCCTTTTCCCTGATTCGCCCGCCGCTTGTACCGGGGTCCTTTCCGCCGTGTCCGGCATCAATTACGACAACTTCAAACCTTGAACCGTTCGACCTGGCATTCTCGGTCGTATCTTCCATTCCATTGTTAAATGCAGTATCAAGATCGCTGTTGCCGGCATACAAGGACCAGTCAATTGGATCAACATCAGGTGTGATGCCGGTCATCTGAGTATCTGTTGTAGAGGTCAGAGCCAAGAGATGATCCGTTCCGTTTTTGTCGGTATAAGTACTGTAGTTAAAGTAGTTTCCGTCCGTCAAATGAATGTTTAAGGCAATTCCGTGAGGAATTTCGAAAAGTTCAAAGTTGCTGAAAACAGGCCCAGTTGGAGGATAACGGAAATTTGTGGTATCAATCTCTGGCGAGTAAATTACCATCTGCAAGAGGTTAGCTGAAGGCTGTATTACGGTAGACGAATCAATCGCGTTTGAAAGATGATAGCGAACAACAAACCCTTTGCCATCACTTCTTTCAACAGCAGAAACCCTTTTCAGCTCAGTCTGTGCAGATAAATCTGTCAGGAAAAGTAATCCTGAGAAGAGCAATAATAAACTTAAAAATCTAAATACTTGTCTGTACAAAACCGTAGAAATATGGGTTGAGAACCTCAATTACATCAATCTCCAATTTAGGGAAAAAATCATGCTTGATTAAACATTATTTTTTGATGTTTCTGACGGTAGATTTTGCTCTTTTTTAAAGTTATGGCCCAACTGAAAATCTTGTGGGTAGAAGTTCGAAATCTTTGGATCATCAATCTGTGGCTTTTTAAAGCTTTGCACTCCATCTCATTGAATTTGCATGGCCTTCCACTTACCTGGAAAACCACTAGCGAGTCTAATAATGGCAGATTGGGAAAAGTATTCTATTGGTCTTTAGTAGAAGAAATGAATTCAGTCGAAGGGGAGTCCGAATGATGTATACCGTAGATGGACCCTGAGCTCTATATCTGTTTTTGAGAGTTGTATTTACCCGGAACACCGCGCAATTCCATTCACCCGCAAACGCATGGTAATTCCGGATTGGAAAACGAATCTTTTCATTTCGGAAATAGTGTCGCCTGGTTTTTTGGAGTAAGCCAATTCTATTGATGGTGCAGAGCCCCAAAGGTATGTAGTCAAAAGATCTGCAAAACATTGTGTTTTTTAAATATCCTGAATATGCTCGATGCTTTCCTTCATAGTTTTTGTCATCCACCATAATTTTTCCGGTAGAGCGTTGATTATTCTATGTACAGATAGGATATCTGGTATCACTAATTTTTAAAGCCTAACCCGCTAAACAACGAGTTGAGATTCAGGATCCTGTCAATCATCGGTTTTTGTTTGATTTATACTATATTCATTCAGAATTAAATACTGCGTAAATTTGAATGCAGATATAAGCGCAACCAACGATAGCAGGACAGCTCAAATACTTAATTGAAGACGGCACTTTTTTATGCAACATGAAACGGATGCAGATGCACAATTGAGCGTTGAATCAACGGTTCGTGCATTTATTGAAACTGATCTTACCCGCGAAATTCAAGCCATGAGGCTTTCTTTTCGTCAGCCGCTGCGAGAGTGGTTTGCCGGCACTCGTGATGAACTTCTGCGGTTAAAGAAAGACGATGAAAAATACTACGAGCGATCAGTCAAATATCTGGCTGACCGACTGCCAAATCTGAAAAAAATCATTGAATCACTTGAGTCAGACAGTTGGCATTCGCAGCTTGAAGCGTCCATAAAGAAAGCATCCAAGTCTTTGCCGGAAGAGATGACAGAGGAGCAGCTGCCTGATCATCTGAATGCCCTTGAGGAAGACTCTTTTTATGTGAAAGCAGGAAAGTTTTTAAAAAGGATCAAACAGAAAATTGATAGTAAACCGCCGAAGCGAACTGTTTTTGTTCGACAGCTCTTTCTTGAAAATGTAGCTGCTTCAGATGAGTGGATTAAGGAGTTTGCTGCCACTGAGTATGATGAATGCACGATGCTGCTTGATTTACTACTGGAAAAAACGGAACAGGAGAAAGAAGGAAAGAGTAATGAGGAAGAATTAGAAGAGAAGAAGCAATCAAAGAAAAAGACTGATTTTAAGTTTCAGATTTTTGTTGAACTAGAAGAACACCTGCATATAGCCGTGCAGCATCTGAAACAGGTTGAGCAGAACAATGAGCAGCAGGTCACCCGCTTACTTGAACCTTTTGCAAAAAAGATAATCTCAAAAAGCAAGATCGCCGGTACATTCCAGCTTAGTCAAAAAAGACCATCTGCTAAAGAAGAGATCAAGCTTGATGTTGCCTCGGCAGAGTCCTGCAAAAAGCAGCAGAGAGAGTGGGTGCGATTTCTAATGTCCCAGTTTAGTGATTTGAAAGTGCAGGTGGAAATTGCGCAATATGGTTTTTTGGCCTCCGAGACCAAAGATGAAATAGCGAATCAAACTCATGAATTTTTTCGAGACTCTTTTTACATACCGATTGATAACGGAATAAAAGCCATAGAGTCTGCCATGAACGAAATCGGGGAGATGAAAGCATCCGGTAAAGTGGGAAAAAAGCTTGATGAGGTTCGGCTATCTTTAAAGGATGAACTCGATTCACGTCTCTTAGAACACTTTCAGGATGCAGAACGGGTGATGTCACCTGTTCGTCACATTCAAAATTTGTTGAGTGATCTTCAGGCTGAATCAAGACATTTTTCAGATAAGTTAAATCTTGCCACCAGGCGAGAGAGTAAATATCCGGTTCCGGCAATTGACCTTGATACAATCCGCTGGCAATCGCTTGCCGCCCGGTTTTTGAATGATGAAGCTGTTAAAAAACTGGATCCTACAAATCAGCAATTCAATCAGCTCTTTACCCAAATAAAATCTGCTGCTGAAGAAGCTGTACAGGTGGTGGACGTAAATATACAAGCCGCCACAGAAGCTCCCAAAAACGGTGATACTGCAGAGAAATCTGAAAAAGAGCAGGCGCCGCTTTCAATTTCGCTCGAGGGACTTGAACGCGCCATCTCAAGCCTGGAAAAAGCCATTAAAGAGGTTCGCGAGAAGCATGATGTATATAAGGAGATTGTAGAAACGCGTCTTCCGACGGCACTCAACTCGCTGGCTGCCATCATGCTGCGCCGAGACTTCAGCCAGTTTGAGCTGCAGGATAAAGCATTATTTGTAAAGGAGCACGCGCTAGACTGGAAGCAAAAACTATCCTCAAAATGGGCAATTCTTTCTGATAAAGTTGAGCTGGGTTGGAGATTTGCGTTCAAAAAAATTAAACTCGTCAGCCGATTTGTCGCTCCTTATCTGGGATTTAAGAGTGAAGAAACAATCTCTACAAAGGAGAAACGAAATCTTGCGGAAGACCTGGCGAAACCAGGCGCCCCAAGTGATCTGCCATTTGTATATAAGCGTCTTTTCGATCGTGACTTTTCGATAGATGAACGATTTTATGTGAGTCCGTCTAATGGCTTAGGATTGGTTTCGGGTTCATTTGACCAATGGAGCCGTGGCTTAAGCACAAACGTGGCAATTGTGGGTGAAAAGGGAAGCGGCAAAACTACGTTAATCCGGTTTGTAGAAAAGAAGTGCATTAATGATGAAACACCCGTTGTGCTGAACCTTCACCAAACATTTACAGAAGAAAAATTATTGCTGAAAATGATGTGCGATGCATTAGGATTTAAGCCTGTGGAAACTACGGAAGAGTTTATTGAAAAAGTGCAGCGCAAAAAAAACAGATCGGTTATAGTTGTTGAAAATCTACAAAATGCATTTATTCGAAATATCAATGGTTTTAAAGCTATTGAAGCGTTTTGGGTTATCATGTCATCCACAATGGATGAACTTTTCTGGATAGTAAGTTGCTCACGGTATTCATGGGATTTCTTTATAAAAATTGCCAATGCCGACCAATATTTCTCACACATCACATATACCGATCGGCTTGATGAAGAAGAGATTCGTGAAGCTATCATGACACGCCATAAATCGTCGGGCTATGAGCTTTACTTTGAGCCTGATGAGTCAATAAAAAATAGCCGTGCTTACAAGAAATTACTTGGCGATGAGAAGGAGTCTCAGGAATTGATCAGGAATCAATATTTTTCAAAGCTTTATAAAGTATGCGAGGGGAACACCTCAATTGCGATGATTTTCTGGCTGCAGTCTATCAAGGAAATCGACAAACAGCGGTTTGTCTTTCAACCACTGGAGATTACGGATATTGATAAGCTTGAAGTACCATCTACAGAGGTATTGTTTACACTTGCCGCTCTTGTGCAACATGATATGCTCGACAGGGAACAGGTGGCTCACGCGCTCCATCAAAGTGTTGCTGATAGCAGTCTGATGCTTGCCCGTTTAAAAACAAAAGGCATTATTTATGAGGGTAGCACTGGTTACAAGCTTAACCACCTGGTTTACCGGCAAATCATTCGCATGTTGAAGCGAAAAAATATTATCCATTGATCTTATGAACTACTTTATGGCATTCGTTAATAGTAAAGGCTATAGTATGAAAACCCTGATTCTGGTGATTGGATTAATGGGTTTTGTCCACAGCACAACCTATGCCCAGGATACAACTGTGCTTCCGGATTCGGTGCAACAACAGACTGCGAGCGCCCAAGAGAGTCAGGCGCCAGACACCTCGGCTCAGCAACCTGCCGCAAGTGATACCGTGCAATCCGGTCAAACAGCTTCAGGAGAGGGGGAAAATAGTAATGCAGATTCTACATCAGGTAGTAGTGTGGGGTCGACAGATATCGCAGAAATACGTGAACTGATTTCTTTCGGCAAAGTTCTGTATACCTTGCTGATTCTGATTGTTACTTACTATATCAATAAGTACGCAACCGTTATTCTGGACAATCTCTCGGAGAAGACAGCTAATTACAGGCTGTTCATTAAGCGCTTATCACCGATCAGCCGGATTTTTATTTGGAGTTTAGCTATTTATATAATCATCGCCGGAGTGATTATGCCTCCGTTTGAAACAATAATTACGATTGCCGCATCGGTGGGTATAGCGGTCGGATTTGCATCCCAGGACATTCTCAGAAATATCTTTGGCGGCATTATGATTATTCTTGACCGTCCTTTTCAAGTGGGTGACAAAATTCAGGTTGGCGATCATTATGGTGAAGTGCTGAGCATCGGCCTTAGATCAAGCAGGATGGTGACCCCGGATGACTCTGTTGTATCGATCCCAAACGGAGAACTAATGAACTCCGCCGTTTCCAATGCAAATTCTAGTGCACTGGACTGCCAGGTAGTAGCTGAGATATTTCTGCCTGCAACGGCAGATGTTGCAAAAGTGAAGGAGATTGCACGGAAAGCTGTTCATTCTTCGTCATATAGCTACCTCAATAAACCCGTAGTTGTGATTGTACTTAATGAGATGCATGACAAAAAGTTTGTGATGAAACTGCGTGTTAAGGCGTACGTTCTGGATATCAGGTATGAATTTATGTTTAAGAGTGATATGACGGAGATGATACTGCAAGAGTGCAATATGCACGGTATTATACCGCAAAAGTCAGGAAACGCCCAGTTGCAACAGAGAGAAACCGGGATTTCTTGAGACGAGATTTTTTGCCAACTAACCTAAAGCATGTGAGCTATGATAAAACATCACGAAAATAAGAAAAAAGGAGAATTTGTGCTGTTAAGAGACGGTGTAGAGGTAGGGAAAATGACCTACTCCAAAACGGGACAATCAAAAATAATAATCGACCACACGGAAGTTAAAGAGCCATTCAGAAATACGGGGGCGGGACGGGAACTAGTGGAATATGGTGTTGAATGGGCCCGGAACAACAACCTTAAGGTATTGCCGCTTTGTCCCTTTGCCAAAAATCTTATTGAGCGTGACCCTGATCTGCAGGATGTGCTTAGTTAGCATTATCCACTTCGGCTATATTAGTGAGGGCTGCCAATATATGATTTCTGAAGGAGAGACAAAAAAAGCCATGCATTATCTGCATGGCTTTCAGGTGCTATTAGCTAAAATTCTTAAAAGTTGTTAGTCAACTCTCCGTACTTCAATAGCGCTCAATCCTTTGGGAGTGTCTTCTACATCAAACTCTACCTCTTCACCATCATTGAGGCCCTCTTGGAAGCCAAGATTCTCTATGTTGTTTCTGTGAACAAAAATGTCTTTTCCACCTTCATCCGGCTCGATGAATCCAAATCCTTTTTCTGAGTCAAACCACTTTACTTTTCCGTATTGCATAACATTATACTATAGTTGTATTCACTTATAAATAAGTGAATGAATTAAATTGAATTCAAATGATACAACTAATTACGAAAAAAGCCTATTTCTGAGTGCAAAAGAAAAAAAAATTTTAGAATAAAGATTGCATACACCGTCAATCTTATAAATGCCAATTGATTGGATCTATCGAATGTTGTTCCTGCTCAGCAAAATTTTGATTAGAATCTGAAATATGTTTAGGCAAGAGCTTACCAATATATACTTTTAAATAGTTGATAATTTGATGTTTATGGTTCGTTAGTTGTTATCACAAAAATCACAAGAGGCTCTTCAGACTTATTGACTACTGAATGAAATGCTTCCCCTCTTATGGTTGTCAGATTGCCGGCTTGCAGGGGGTACCGTTTTGGTTCACTTTCCCATCTATCTTTCTCCATGTATTCACCTTCACCGCTAATTACCAAATAAACTTCCTGTTCGTTACGGGTTCCGTGCGTGTGGTAACCGACACTGGCGTCTTTTTCAGGCAGAATCATGTAGGCTCCGATTCTATTGTTAACCAGATCGCCATCTTCAAACATCTGCATCAGATAGACAACACCTTCGCCGCCATACATATTTTCGCGCTTGTCATACCGAGCTACATCCGTCCGATCAGCCCCAAAGTGATAAACGGTGGGTTGAATGATTGTCTCTATAAGTTTGTGAAGCTCTTCCTTTTCAGTTGTAGTCAGGCTGGTTCTGCTCATAAATTTTGTACGGTTAAATTGGTTTGATGAAGACCTTTTAAAGATAGAGTTAATCAAGTTGCATTGAATGCGAGAAGTGCGGATTTATCAAGTTTTTAAAAATACGTTAGCCAATAAAATATTTATATCTGCTTATTAGCTGAAATTTTATAACCTGAATCGGGAGAAGTTAATACCGATCATATCATAAAAAAATAAAGAGGAGATAAAATGAATGAAGACAATTCAGTTGCAGTAGGGGTGATGGTGCTGGGCATCGGATATATTGGTGTTCTGAAATCGGGAATAGAGATGTATGAAAATCATCGGGTTGACAAAAACCCTGTGGCTGAACCAGAAATGAGCGTGTAGTTGCATCAAGAAAATGTATTCTCTTTTTGTTAATTGAAGCGGGATTCGATTAATGATTTGTTAGATTTTCGATTTCCGACGTAACACTTGTCAGGAGAAGTTCCCATCCGCAGGAGGGGACAGAAGATGCCTCGTTCAGAGGCTTTTCAGGGGTTGGGTTTGGTGGCTTGGCATGGCTCCTTTTCTCCGCGGACCCACCTCTGCCACGTCGCTCACCTGCCTGCGGCAGACGCTTTGATGGCTGTCTCCTCCCGATAGGAGAGAATTTATTCAGATCGTTAAATCGCTACATCTTGAAATCTCAATAATCGTTAAATCAAATGGATGAAGTTTTTGCCTGATGAAAAGTGTCAAATTATTGATTTGTTAGATTTTCAAATTCTGACGCAACACTTGTCAAGAGAAACTCCCACTTATAAAAAAAGGTGCTATCAATGATGTTGCCATCATCAAAAGCACCTTTTTTCTCTGTCTTGATCTGATTTTGCTTATTTTAATTCTGCCTGATTACTGACTATTTCCTCTCGCCAGGCCGGTGTAGACGGCATTTGACGCACCAGCATTCACATAAATGATATCATCACGCGAGTCGCCATTGATGTCTCATGTCAGGATCTGATATTGACTCCACTGTTCGATTTGTGGGTGATCCTGGCTGACGCGGGAGTAATCAAACGAGCCATCTGTAGCTCCAAGGCCAATAAAACTGCGATTCACAGTGCTCATTCGGTTTAGCAAGATGCCTGCCGACCATCACCATTTACATCAAGAAGATCCAGTTTATATCGTCACCCATATCTTTGCCTGAGCTTGCTCCGGGAGCAGCAGTGATGGGAGGATTGCTGTCTGTTGACAGATCCATGTAGACATAAGGAGCGTCAATTGTTTTAACCCAAGCAAGATCAACACCCGCATTGCCGTCAACATCGCCAATCAATATTTCATATGGCGCCCAACCCGAACGCTCGCGTGCAAATGTTGACAAGCTGA
The DNA here is from genome assembly GCF_038150125.1 of Rhodohalobacter sp. 8-1. NCBI lineage: Bacteria > Pseudomonadati > Balneolota > Balneolia > Balneolales > Balneolaceae > Rhodohalobacter > Rhodohalobacter sp. 8-1. The sequence goes on from NZ_JBBVMF010000008.1 coordinate 226,639, forward strand.
AATTAAACATGCTGCCCGGAGTATCACCTTCTGATTCCGCCACAATCACCCGATGACCACCACTGCCCGCCTGTCGATACGTATGCCATATCATATCATCCCGGCCATCGCCATTGAAATCAGTTACATTTGCCCTGTAGTTGAAGGTGGTATTCCAGCCTGCACTTGGGTGATCTTGTTTTAACCCTGCAGTTCCTTATGTGTTATTTTCACCATAAGTACCATCTCCGTTTGATAAGCAGACGTATGTCCGGTTTGTTGAGTTTAGGGAGTTCCAGATAAGATCATCACGGCGGCATAGTTGAAATCACCTATCCTGAGCTCATACTGGCTCCAACCATGCAGTGCCGACTGCTTCTCGCTATGATAGGTTTCAATCTTGAAGCTGATGGAAGTGGGTGTTGACAAGCCGCTGGCGGTAGCTCGTCCGATCATTGAGACGGTCGCTCAACCGATCTGAAATTATCATCATTTGCCAGTCCGGGAATAGACACGTTGATGATGCCCGCTCAGAAATTGTAAGTCCTAAAAGACTGCCCAGCCCGTTGCGATGGCAGGAGTAGGTAGCATTTTCAAACAGATCGGTGTCACTTTTCTCATTTTCAATTTCTACGACCATCGTGACATCATCCTGTAATACCGCATCACAAGCTGGTGTTGGCGGTTGTGTAGTTCCGGGAGGGAAGGCTTTCGAGAAAGTCACTGACCTGTTCCACGTTTTGAGGCTTTTCGACGGATGTACCGTTATCTGAACATGAAATGAATAAGAGGAATGGAGTTGAAATTGCAGTTAAGTAGGTTAGATGAGAGAAGCGTCTCTCGCTATGTGTTTGATGAGTTAACATGATATCAGTGGTTTGTGATTAAATTAATAAGCTCTGTTACTTTACTCGCAGAGAGGAAAGGTGAGCGTCGAAAGTATTTCGAAGAATTTTTGGATACAATTTCGAATTGCTTTGTGAGAAGATGTACAAACAGCGAATCTGATCAGATCAAACCGGTTTTAACTCTCGCCAGTGATGCATACATTAGACCGATCAATAGTCACATAATTAACGGCAAGTTCATGAAGCTCATCGCGAAAGAATTTTTAGGTTTAGTCGTCATATCACTCTCAATACTATCTTGCGGCAGTGATACCGACAGTAATATGACAGAAGTGGAAGAATGGCGGGATCTGTTTAACGGAGAAAATCTGGAGGGGTGGACAGCTAAATTCCATCATCATGAATCCGGTGAGAACTACGTAAACACATTCCGGGTGGTTGACGGCACCATCCAGGTGAACTATGACGAGTATGATTCTTTTGACAATCGATACGGCCATCTCTTTTTTGAGGAACCATTTTCCTCATTTCATCTCATGTTCGACTACCGATTTACTGACCAATGGATGGAAGATGCCCCGTCGTACACGTATAGAAACAGCGGTGTGATGTTTCATTCGCAGTCTCCTGAATCAATATTGAAAGAGCAGGACTGGCCGATTTCCGTAGAGTACCAGATGCTTGCGGAGGAAGAAGAGGGTGTTTCGCGACCAACCGGAAATATGTGCTCCCCGGGAACGGATGTGGTCTATAACGGTGACGTTGATCCAAGGCACTGTATCAATTCATCATCTGACACATATGATTGGAATGAGTGGGTAAGTGCAGAGCTCATCGTTTATGGGGACTCGCTGGTTATTCACAAAGTCAATGGTGAAGAAGTTCTTCAATATACCAAACCCCAAATTGGCGGTGGTGTGGTGAATGGCTTTGATCCCAAGATTAAAAAAGATGGGACGCTACTTTCTGAAGGCTATATCGGGCTGCAGGCCGAAGGGCAGGGCGTTGAGTTTCGGAATATTCGAATTAAAGAGCTTGATTGATTCGTTACTGTTCTTCAACGAATTAACACATTAAAGGTTTATATTAGAATGGATATCGTTTTAAGCATAACCAAAAGGAGAAAATCATGAGCTACTATTTCAACAAAACAGTGACAGGAAAAACTTTTGACCAGGCAATTGAGGATGTGACGGCTGAACTGAAGAAAGAGGGGTTTGGAGTGCTCACGGAAATTGATGTTAAAGAGACCCTGAAAAAGAAACTTGACGTCGATTTTAAGAAATACAAGATCTTGGGAGCCTGTAATCCATCATTTGCTCATCAGGCACTGCAGAACGAAGATAAAATAGGTGTGATGCTGCCCTGCAATGTCATTGTTGAAGAGCATGAGAATGGCGACATTGAAGTTTCGGCGGTCGATCCGGTGGCGTCAATGAGTGCGGTGGAAAATGACAATCTTGTAGAGATTGCAACACAAGTGAGAGACAACCTGAAAAAGGTAATCAATAATCTGAACTGAACGTGTACTATTTTTTTCTAAGCCAAAGGCTGGAGTTGCCGAATGTCATCGGTGACTCAGGCTGATGAAGCATCAACGGAATCTTCTGTTTTAGAAAGTCTCTGTGGTGCTGTTCCAGCCACGAGTTGAAGAATAAAATCTCGAAACCGGAATTGTACTGCAAAAATGCGAGAAGCAGATATGCTTCATTCCATGCCCGGCCGGCCTTCAGCCACTTTTTTGGATAGTCAAACGGCCAGAATATATCGTGGAAATGGATAATCACGCCTGATTTTAAAGCTGGCAGTATTCGATGGATCAGGTGATTTACATCAGATCCGGTTTTAGAAACGTGGGAAGAATCGATAAATAGTATGTCGTTTTGCCTCAGGCTCTCGAATAGTGATAAGGGAACCTGCTGGACCGGCTTCTCGATAATGTTAAAACGATCCGCATCATCTTTGCTCATCAGATTATTCAATCGCTCCGCATGCGGTTCAATGAATGTGAATTCTGTGCTTTGATTTAGAAAAAGAGTGTCGATATCGATCATTGCTGCAGACGAGTAGCCTGAGCCCACCTCAATCATTCGTTTTGGCTGAAACTCTCTCATCATTCCAAAAAGTGCTACTGCATCCCCGTAGATGAAATAGATATTATCGAAATGGTAGCGTAAATCAGGATTCCTGCTTTCTGCCGGCCAGGGAATCTCTGATTTAAATTTCGAAAACCGCTCGATGAGATCAAGCTGACAGTCTTCATTTAACTCCAGGCCCGGAATCTCTTTGAGGCCTGCATCAAACCGAGTGTAGCTGCCGGACTTTATATCGATGTAATCAGGAATCGGCGAGTAAAAATGGCCCGGTGGTGCGAAGGAGAGAAAACGGAAATTAGTGGATCGAGTGAGCTCCAGTGCTTCCCGAAGCTGGCGTATCAGGCGGGAGAAGTCTTTATAATTGGGTTGATGCGGCATTTATTGTTATAAAAATAAAGAAATAGTAAAATATGCAACACGGGGATCCCTTCGAGCAGACCTCTCAGGTTTTGGAAACCTGACAGGTCTTTTGATGAAGTTGTCATTTACAAGATCCGAGGCTGTCCAAAAAGGGCGTCATCCCGTACTTTCCCAAAGGGATCCCTTACGGGGGATACGGGATCTCCAATCGTTGATATGGACTCGAGATGCCGGATCGGAGTCCGGCATGACATAGCTGTTGATGAATGACCAACTTGAACGCCCTTTCTGGATAGCCTGGGATCTGAGATTCAAACTGAATATTTTACCAGGTTTTATCCCGGAAAATTTTCATGCCCGGTAATACGCTCCATCTGTTTTTTATGGTGACGTATATGCATATCCAAGAAATCGAGCGCCTGTTCCATATTGAGCAGACCGGCGCGCGGATGTTCATATACGCCCAGGTTGAGCAGCTCTTCATCGGTGGTTTCAATGATGGTTTGGATCTCACCCCGAATAGTTTTCCAGCTCTCCTGCAAAATGTGGAGATCTGGAGTTTTGCCGGTGGAATCTACAATAGATGGCGCTTTATAGCGGAAGGGAAGCTTAAGGGCCACTTTTAGCAAGCTGTAACGAAATCGCGATTTCAGCCCCGGAGGTGGCGGATATTTCTTGCCGTTCAACTGACGCTTGATATAGATCGCTGACATTTTCTCGGATGTAACGATATGATCGAGAACCTGGAGTAAATTCCAGTAACCGGGTTCCGGTTTAAATGTTAGCTGATCTGCAGTGTAACCGTCATATTTGGACACAATCTCTGTTCTGAGAGTTTCCAGTTCATTAAGGCGGGCTTTATGATCTTCACTCATTACAACGTTGGCAGGATTCGATTTCAGCGTAACTGTTTCGTAAGTCATTTCTGAATTCTGTGTTCAATTTTTTTCAAAATGTGCGCTGCAGGCAGCCGGTACATCCGTTTGTTTTATCGGTGGGAATCCACAAAGTAATAAATTTTTGAGGCTGCATTTCAAATAAAACTGTGCTGAATCCCACAAACCTTTCAGTTGGAATGGGGTAGAGTTTCTTGTCCCTTCTTTCCCATGAATAGTTTCATTTCATAGCCGAATAGAAGACCGCCAAAAGACCATGTTAGGGCTGATAAGGCAAGATTGACCGCCGTTAAATCGAGGGTGCCCGTCAAATAGATTAAACCCGTCATCAGAATGAACATCAAAACCGCATAGACAAGGCCTGTTTTAATCCAGTTGTAATATTTAAATGCCTGATGATCTGATCCTAACTCTAAATCGACATATCGTTCAGGTTGCCGGGCAAGCCACTTCTTTTTCAAATCGTCTTTAAACCAGTCCCAAATAGGAAATGTGGGAGCCAAAATAAGATAGCCGGTAATATTTTTATTACGCTCGTGTTGATACCACCACATTCGGGGCAGTAGAGACAAAACCAGTTTTTGTAAGCCGTCCCGGAATCGTTTGACCAGGTTCTTCCATCATGCAGGGTGTCGCAGTGAGGGCAGGTGACGTAGCTGCGTTCCACACGGGCAGGGATATTAAATTTGGGCTATTGAAACACGATAAACCCACCTCTGCCCGGTCGTTAAACGCTCGGCAGGCTGTCTAGTCCGCAGGAGGAGAGAAATCAAAGACAGGAGATCCCGCATCGAGCGCGTGTTGACACCCTTTTTGGACAGCCTCAGGGTCGAAATCAATAAAAAAATAATCACCCCAGATTCTCAAGCATCTGCTTCAGCTTCTCAATATCAGAAAGGGCATCTACCTTTTTCTGGCGTTCGCGGTCAACAACATCATCCGGGGCGTTTTCCACGAACTTAGCATTTGAAAGCTTTCCTTCCACACTTTTGAGGAATCCCTGAGTTTTTTTGATCTCGTTTTGAATTCGCTCACGCTCTTTATCGAGATCGATCAGGCCTTCAAGCGGGACAAATATTTCAGTTCCTTTAACGAGTGCAGAAGCCGATGCCTTTGGTTTGGTGAGATCGGGATTGAATTCGAGTGACCCCACTGATAGAAACTTCGTGAAGATCCAGGACTGTTCGTCCAGCTTTTCCGCCTGTTCTTGCGAGTTCGTTTTTATGTGAAGCGTAAGCTCAGTCTTTGGTGAAACTCCCATCTCAGACTGGATATTCCGGATCGCTGATACCTGCTCCTGAATAAGTGAAAACAGATCAATCGCATCTTCATCAGCGTCTGCATCCAATTCAGGCCACTGGCTAATGGTAAGTGCTTCTTCGGGCGATCGAACCTGGATCCGCTGCCAGATCTCTTCAGTCAAAAATGGCATGAAGGGATGAAGCATTTTCATAAGCAGTTCGAACAAACCGAGTGCACGCTCCAGGTTTTCGGCCGGCATCGGTTCGCCGGGCGTATCAGCTTTGCTAACCTCGATATACCAGTCACAAAAATCATCCCACACCAGCGAGTAGATTTTTTTGAGTGCTTCATTCAGGCGGTAATTCTCAAAGTCTTGTTCCACACCGGTAAGTGTCTGTTTGATGCGGGACATCATCCAGCGATCGGCCAGGTTTTCTGGATCAATGTCGGTGGTAGGCGAATAGTCTGTTCCGTCCTGTTTGTTCATCATCAGGAAGCGGAAGGCGTTCCAGATTTTATTGCTGAAATTTCGTCCCTGTTCACACAGGTTTTCATCAAATAAGAGATCATTACCGGCAGGAGAGGCAAACAGCATTCCCACGCGCGTTCCGTCGGCTCCGTACTGCTTAATGAGCTCCAGCGGATCAGGTGAGTTTCCGAGAGATTTCGACATCTTTCGCCGCTGTTCATCCCGCACAATCCCGTGAAAATAAACATTGCTAAACGGCTTCTCATCTCTGAAATAGTAGCCAGCCATAATCATGCGAGCCACCCAGAAAAACATGATTTCGGGCGCCGTTACGAGATCTTTGGTGGGGTAGTAGTAGTTAATTTCTTCATTCTCAGAGTTGCGAATCCCATCAAACACCGACATTGGCCACAGCCAAGAGCTAAACCAGGTGTCGAGCACATCTTCATCCTGATGGAGATCGTCACTGCTGAGGTTAGCATTTCCCGACTTCTCACGGGCTTTTTCAACTGCTTCATCTTCAGTCCGTGCGATCACATATTCATCAGGCTCATCGCCAAAATACCAGGCCGGAATTCGGTGTCCCCACCAAAGCTGACGCGAAATACACCAGTCGCGGATATTTTCCATCCAGTGGGCATAGCTGTTTTTAAATTTAGCGGGATGAAACTGAATATTGTCGTTCATGACGTTCTCAAGCGCAGGCTTGCTGAGCTCATCCATCCTGCAAAACCACTGCAGCGACAGGCGGGGTTCAATCACAGCATCAGTTCGCTCAGAATATCCCACCTTGTTGGGCATCTCCTCAACATCAACCAGAAGATCCTGGTCTTTCAGATCTTTGATGATCAGCTTTCGTGCTTCAAACCGATCCTTGCCAACATAAAACTGACCTGCTTCAGAGATTGTGCCATCGGCATTCAGCATATCAATAATCTCAAGCCCGTGTTTCTGGCCCAGATCATAGTCATTCGTGTCGTGTGCCGGCGTGATCTTCAGACAGCCTGTTCCATATTCAGGATCAACGTAGTCATCAGCAATAATCTCCACTTCACGTTCCACCATTGGAATGATCGCTCTCTTACCAATCAGATGGGTATAGCGCTCATCATCGGGGTGAACACAAACAGCGGTATCGGCCAGGATAGTTTCTGGACGGGTAGTCGCAATGGTTACATATTCATCACTGTTCTTAATCGGGTAGCGAACGTGATAAAGCTTGGATTGAACTTCCTTGTGGATCACCTCTTCATCACTAAGAGCCGTTTGCGCCTGCGGATCCCAATTGATCATCCGCTTGCCGCGATAGATAAACCCGTCATCATACAGCTTAATAAAACAGTCGATCACCGCTTCATAGAGTTCTTCTTCCAGCGTGAAACGCGTACGTTTCCAATCGCACGATGCGCCAAGGGTCCGCAGCTGCTGCAGGATGATGCCGCCATGCTCGTTGGTCCAGTCCCACGCGTGATCCATAAATTTGTCACGGGAAAGGTCACTTTTTTTGATCCCTTGCTTTCGAAGTTTTTGAACAACTTTTGCTTCGGTCGCGATAGAGGCATGATCCGTTCCGGGAACCCAGCACGCATTTTTCCCCTGCATACGGGCGCGGCGCACCAATACATCCTGAATCGTATTGTTGAGCATGTGGCCCATGTGCAGCACGCCTGTTACATTTGGCGGGGGGATGACAACTGCAAAGGGTTCGCGGTCATCTGGTTCGGAGTGGAAATACTGATGCTCTTCCCAATAGGCGTACCACTTGTCTTCCGTTTCTGTGGGATCGTAATGCTTGGGAATCTCGTCGTTTAGCTGTTGTTCATTCATTAAAAAATCGGTATCAATTTCTTTGGCGTGGCAGAAGAATAAATATAGTTACGCTGGCAGACCGGGAGCTCTGACTTATTTAACCCGGTTCAGCCGTACGCCAAAATGGCCATCACAATTGTGCTTGTGGGGAAGTGTCTGGTATGCATAGCCGTCTTCCGCGAGAACCTCTTCGGGCAGAAACTCATCCAGTTTTTCAAGTTCGAAGTTATCGTACGTCTCAAGAAAGTTTTGAATCTGTTCCCAGTTCTCTTCGGGCTCGATAGAACATGTGCTGTAGACAAGGCGTCCGCCGCGCTTCACATGATTGGCTGCTTCATCAAGCAGTTCGGCCTGAAGCTTCACTGAGTTTTCAAGCTCTTCGGGAGTACGTTTCCAGCGAAGATCAGCACGTTTGCTGAGCACGCCGGTACCTGTACAGGGCGCATCAAGCAGAACACCGTCGGCAAGTTTAAGATCGAGATCACGAACATCTGCACGGCGTATTTTGATGTTTTCAGCCGTAAAATTCATGGCGCTTTGCGCGAGAAGTTCCAGCCGGTCGGGGTTGATGTCGACCGCAGTGATGGATCCTTCGCCGTTCATCATATCCGCCATCACAATACTTTTGGTACCGGGTGCCGCGCAAAGATCAAATATCTCTTCGCCGGGCAGCGGCTCAAGAATTGTAGGGGCAAATCCGGCTGCAATATCCTGGATCTGGCAAAAACCTTTTGCCAGCCACTCTTTGGCAATAAACGGCTGAACACTGTCGACTTTAAAATAGCCGGGCAGCCAGTCGCTCTCTTCATACTCGATTCCGGCCTTATCCATCCGAAGTTTGAAGTTCTTTGATTTTGTGCGCAGGTTATTCACGCGAACATAGTAAGACGGACGCTGATTATTAGCCTGCATCAACTGAAATGCTTCCCGCTCACCCATGCGGTTCACCCATCGCTTAACCATCCACTCGGGATGCGAGAACGTTGTTGCAATAAGTTTTGTGCGATCTTCGTATGAGGGCTTTGGAAGATCAGGCATATCGCGCTGTATATTGCGCAGGATCGCATTAACTAAGTCCCCTGAGCGTGATCCAAGCCTTAGTTTTGCAATATCAACGGCTTCATTGATGGCGGCATAGTCGGGCGTGCCATCCATGAAAAGCATATCATAGAGGCCAAGCCGCAGAATGTTTTTGAGGCCTGGTTTCATCTCGTCCATTTCGATGCTTGAGAATTCACCCAGTACAAAATCCAGGTAGCTGCGTTTACGCAGAATATTCTGAACGTACTCTCTTACCTGTCCACGTTCCCTGGGTTCAAGATCGTTGGCATCTGCATAGGTGATGGTCTGATGTTCATCAAATTCTATTAATAAATCTACGCTGACAGTTCGTGCAGTGAGTTCAGTTTCCAAAAGTATACTCGTTTTAGGGTTCAGAATTACGTGGCCGGATACGGTGCCGCTCTCATTAAGTCAAAAAATATGATAGCAACTAAGATAAGATATTGATCAGCCTTTTGCTAACTGGAAAGTTCCTCATTGATGCTTTAAAAAACGATCTCTGATCGTGATCAGAGGGGCTTTCACATGAAATTCAGTATCATCATTTACGGATAGGCTATGCGCTGATTATAAAGCGGAAATTTTAAGGCAATAGCAAGATATAGAGAGATGTGGAAATGGGTAACAGATACATGACAGATAATCGGTTTTATTCTATAAAGTAAGATGATAAATTCCGAAACTGCCAAACAAAGGGGATAAAGAGAGATAACTTCGTTGATTTTTGAACAGGAAGTGCCTAACTTTTGAAGCTTTCAATAAATAGAGAAATAATAAGGAATCCCTTTACTCTAAACGTCATAATTAAAGCTTCTGAAATAATCGAATGAATAAAGGAAAAATAGCCCAGATAATTGGACCTGTAGTTGATGTTGATTTTGAGAAAAATCAGATACCCAGAATTTTAAACGCACTATACATTGACCGTGAAGACGGATCACGACTTTATCTTGAAGTTGCACAGCATCTTGGAGAAAATCGGGTCCGTACCATCGCCATGGATTCTACAGACGGCCTGGTACGCCAGACCGACGTAGTGGATTCAGGCGGACCAATTTCCATGCCTGTCGGTGAGGACATCCGCGGCCGGCTGTTCAATGTTGTTGGAGATGCCATTGACGGCATCAAACAGCCCGAAGGCAAAGAAAGATATTCCATTCACCGGGACGCTCCCAAATTTGAAGATCTTGCGACCAGTTCAGAAATTCTTGAAACAGGCATTAAGGTTATTGACCTCCTCTGCCCCTATGCAAAAGGTGGTAAGATTGGACTTTTTGGTGGTGCCGGTGTAGGTAAAACAGTACTTATTCAGGAGCTTATCAATAATATTGCGAAGCAGCACGGTGGCTTGTCAGTATTTGCTGGTGTGGGTGAGCGTACGCGTGAAGGGAATGACCTTCTCCGTGAGTTTATCGAATCCGGTGTTATTAATTATGGCGATGAGTTTAAAGAGGCCATGGAAAATGGCGAATGGGACCTGTCCAAAGTAGACGAAGAGGTTCTTAAAGAATCTCAGGCAACACTGGTTTTTGGTCAGATGAATGAGCCTCCGGGAGCACGGGCACGGGTTGCACTCTCAGGTCTTACAGTGGCTGAGTATTTCCGTGATCAGGTTTCTCCTGATATTCTTCTTTTCATTGATAATATTTTCCGGTTTACACAGGCCGGCTCTGAGGTATCTGCACTGCTTGGACGAATGCCGTCAGCTGTAGGGTATCAGCCAACGCTTGCATCTGAAATGGGTGACCTTCAGGAACGAATTACATCAACAAAAGATGGATCAATTACTTCAGTTCAGGCTATTTATGTGCCTGCGGATGACTTAACTGACCCTGCTCCCGCAACAACATTTTCTCACCTTGATGCAACGACTGTACTTAGTCGTGCACTCACTCAGATCGGTATTTATCCGGCTGTGGATCCATTGGATTCAACATCGCGGATTAATGATCCTAAAGTTGTAGGTGATGAGCACTACGACACAGCCCAGGAAGTGAAAGAACTTCTGCAGAAGTATAAAGATCTACAGGATATCATTGCCATTTTGGGTATGGACGAACTATCTGATGAAGATAAACTTGTAGTATCGCGGGCACGTCGTGTTCAGCGTTTCCTCAGTCAGCCGTTTTTTGTGGCTGAGCAGTTCACCGGCCAGTCAGGTGAGTACGTCAAAATCGAAGACACTATCAAAGGATTCAAGATGATCATGAATGGTGAACTCGATGATCTTCCTGAAAATGCGTTCCACCTTGTTGGAACCATTGAGCAGGCGAAGGAAAAAGGAAAACGATTAACTGAAGAAGCAGAAGCGTAACAGATGGCTAACGAAAAAACATTTCAGGCCCAGGTTTTAACGCCCGAAGGGTCCAGGTTCAGCGGTGATGTGGTGAGCGTAAGCGTGCCGGGAGCGTCCGGAAGTTTTCAGATGCTCCACAATCATGCGCCTATCATTTCTGCGCTTGATGTGGGACGAGTCGAGATCCAGAAACCCGACAATTCAACACTAACGTATGCTGTGAGCGGCGGATTTGTTGAAATGAATGACAACCAGGTGACACTGCTTGCCGAGCGGGCCATCGAGCCGGGCGATATTGACGTTGAAGAAGCAAAGAAAAAGCTCTCGGATGCGAAAGAAAAACTCAAAGATTCATCCGCGATGCTTTCTGATGTTGAACATCAGATAAAAGACGCTCAGAATCTGATTAAGATGGCGGGCAATAGCTGATCAGTTATTAAAAAATTTATTTGAAAACTCGTATACCGCCCGGTATACGAGTTTTTTTTTGGCTGTATAAAAGCAGCAATTCCTTAAAACACTAAACCATCAGCATTATAATGACTTCAAATTTCAAATATTTAACAGTAATTCTCTTGCTGTCAGCGTTACTTGCGGGATGTGCATCAACAGCGCAGATTCAGAGTAGTGCATCAGATCCAAGTTCTTCAGCATCAAAAGTGGATGAACAGAAGAAGAACACCATTGCCTACGAAGGTTTGTTCTCTGTATACCAGGATACAACGGACGGCTCCACAAAATTTGAAATCAAGAAAGACCAGCTGGATAAAGAGTATATCTATTTTGGCCATACTGCCGACGGCGTGACGGATGCCGGAAGTTTCAGGGGTGCTTACCAGGATGACAAGATTTTTAAAATCAAACGATATTTCGATAAGATTGAGTTCGTGGTCCAAAATACCCGATACCAGTTTGACGATGATAGTGCTCTGAGTAATGCTGAGATGGCTAATATCTCAAATGCGACACTCATTTCAGAAAAAATTCTTGCTGAGAACGACAGCACGATCATTATCAGTGGCGACCCCATTTTTCTGAGCGAAAATATGAACCAGGTTAAGCCGAGTCCGTCACCTAACTCAAGACCCGGTGGTTTTTCGCTGGGAGGCCTGAGCTCATCAAAGACAAAATATTCCGAGATACGCGGCTATCCCGAAAATATTGATGTGGTTGTAGAGTATGTGTACGAGAATCCATCGCCGATGAATGGCGGCAGCGCTGCAGTAACCGATGCGCGTGCGGTTTCCATCAAACACCAGCACTCGTTTATCGCAATGCCTGAAAACGATTTCCAGCCGCGCTTTGATGATCCGAGAATTGGTTTTTTCATGACTGAGAAGGATGACCAGGTCAGTACAAGCGTGACACCTTATCTCGATGTGATCCACAGATGGCATCTTGAGAAGAAAAATCCAAATGCTGAGATGTCGGAGCCGGTTGAGCCGATTACATGGTGGATTGAAAATACAACTCCGCACGCATTTCGTGAAACCATCAAAGAAGCCACACTGGCGTGGAACGAGGCGTTTGAAGCTGCCGGTTTCCGAAATGCGGTTGAGGTAAAAGTTCAGCCGGACGATGCCGAGTGGGATGCAGGAGATATTCGTTATAACGTGCTTCGCTGGACATCTTCACCGAACCCACCTTTTGGCGGATATGGTCCCAGTTTTGTAAACCCGCGAACAGGACAGATTCTGGGATCCGACATTATGCTTGAGTGGGTGTTCTTCTCAAACAGGTATCGGCAGGAAAATATATATACGGAAACGGCCTTTTCATCTGATTTAATTGATGACGCAATGAATCCCGAATACTGCAGTTTCGGGCATCATTTACAGCAGAATAATATGTTTGGCATGAGCGCGCTGCAGGTTATGGGCTATCCTGATGAAGATCTTGAAGGATTTCAGCATGAGGCAATGACAATGCTGATTCTTCATGAACTGGGTCATACATTTGGCCTGAACCATAATATGCAGGCCAGTACGCTCCACTCGCCTGAAGAGATTCACAACAAGCAACTTACGTCAACCGTGGGCCTCACCGGTTCTGTGATGGATTATTCCAGCGTAAATGTTGCCAGCGACCGAAGCCGGCAAGGCCACTACTATGATACAAAACCGGGGCCTTATGATGTTTGGGCCATTGAATTTGGATATTCACCTGCACTGGACGATCCCGAAGCAGAAAAGGAACGCCTTAATGCCATTGCTGCGCGGTCAACGGATTCTGAACTTGCGTTCGGTAACGATGCTGACGATATGCGCAGCCCCGGAAAAGCAATTGATCCGCGTGTGATGGTTGGTGATATGTCTGCCGATCCGATTGCTTATGGCATCGACAGAATTCATATGGCAGAAAATCTGATGGACGGTTTAATTGAGAAGTTCAGCGTAGAAGGACAAAGCTATCAGCCTATGCGCGATGCGTATATGGCACTGATGGCAGCCAGGCGCACACAGACAGGAGTTATCTCACGCTATGTTGGCGGCGTTTATAAAGACCGGGCGTTTGTTGGCCAGGAAGGCGGAAGGATGCCATTTACACCAGTTGAGGTAGAAAAGCAGCGTGAAGCGATGAACAGCCTTAGCGAGCATCTGTTTGCTCCTGATGCGTTCGACATGTCTCACGAGGTTTACAACTACCTGCAAATTCAGCGGCGCGGATTCAATTTTTTCAGTTCATCCGAGGATCCCAAAATCCACGATCAGGTGCTGGCTATGCAAAGCAGCGTACTTGCTCATCTGCTGCATCCATCAACCATGAAGAGAATTACCGATTCGCGAACATACGGCAACACCTATAACGTTGCTGAGGTTGTCGGCGATCTGACGTCAGCTATTTTTGATGCGGATGCTGCAGGAAATGTCAATACGTTCCGTCAGAACCTTCAGATCCAGTATATAGAGGGATTGATAGCAGTGATAGGGAGTGACAGCCACGACCGCATTGCAAAGTCTGCTGCCCTCTACAATCTTCAGAATATCCGGGGGATGATGGAGTCGAAAAGGAATGCGAATACAGAATCCCGGGCACATGCGGCCCACGTGATTCTTGCTATTGACAAAGCACTCGACGCTTAGGTTTTACCATATATTTTCATACAGGATTACCAAAAGCCGGTCAGGCACTGACCGGCTTTTTTTATATCAACAAAGGAAAAAGGGTCTTTTATCAGCTGGTTTTCCGTGATAGCGTCACGTGCTCAAAAAGGCGAAAGTGAACGAATTGTAAAACAGACCGTTAAACCTTCTTGAGAAATCACCAGCTTTGAAGTTCTTGTAGTACTTTTGATGCGAACTATCTGTGAATCATTCGTGTGTGTATGCGAGACGATTGTCAGTAATAGTGATCTTGGAAGGTTTTGTACTTAAAATATACGAATACATTGATGGAGCACATTTGCTGATATCTCAATGCCAGCAGAAGGAATGTTTAACTCAACTTCCGTAAAATCTTAAAAATAAGTCTCAGTTACCTTTAAACAATGCTCTGTAGTGCTACATCCATTATTTTTTATACTGGATAAGCTTCCTGTTCAGCCTTCCATCCCAACCCGCATCTGAAGGCATTTAGGTACATAAGGATACTAAAAAGCAATTATACCAAATACCACAGATAACCAAAGCACCAGGTGTGCGACATATCCGTAGCCCAAAGTCACTGCGCAGCGGGGGCTTTGGGTTAAGAGCAGGCATAAAATTTGAGAGCGCCGTAGGTGCGGTATATCCGCGCCCTTGCAAAACGACCATACCCTCTTTACCCATACATTATTTTATTGAATCCGATTCAGACGATCTGTTCGAATTTTATGACTGAGGGTGAATTCAGATTCCGAATGATGCCGCTAACTACGGCGCTTCTTTACATTCTGGCTTCTTTATACCCCACGGAAATGCTGCGCATTCCCAAAGGGCTACGGCTATGCCGCCCCGAAACGGGGCTGGTTTCATCCCTGAATAGGTGAATTCCATTCTTTTTGTCTGTGGTCTAAAAGTTTAATGAAACTTATTTTGTAGCCACTACATACCTATTTTGCGGAAGTTGAGTTAAGGCGATTTTATATTTAGTATGAGATTTAGAAATGAACACTATTTACAGACTCTCCCGAACATTTGCAGATGAGAGAAGCACGGGGAAAGTTTCATCAAGACTGTTATTTTGTACAAAAACGGATACTTTCCCAACGTTTGAGAGCTGATCGATTTTTTCCGCATGATATTCTTCCTCGCCGGACTCAGTTAGCTTAAGACCCAGCAGTACAATATCGGCATCAGAGCTGAACTTTTGCAGTATCTCCGTAAAAGAACGGTCTCCTTTGGGTATAACTTCGACAAGGGCATCAATTCGTGCTTCTTTTAGTGACTTCCGAATTGATTCTGAGAAAGTTTCCCGTTGTTCAGCATTTTCAATGACTTCCCGCACACGAATACGAGCCTTTTTCCATTCAGGATTGAGTGTCAGCATATAGGCCAGGATCAGCATCAAATCTCCATTATTTGCGGCTCCGCTCCACCATACATCTATATACTGATGTTGCTCAACTTTCCAGTTTTCGTGATCATTAAACTTAGCCATTAAGATATTTTTGCCAATTCGGGACAGTGAGCGGATAATACGCAGCTGATTTGCATTAGCTTCTGCCTCTTCCGACCAGCCAAACATAATAGTATTTGTCTTAAAACCGGCTATTCCATGAGCCCTGGAAATGTTAAGAATGCCCCTATTGAGGGATTTAACTTCGTTTACCTCGCAAAATGCCTCAATGCCGATATCATGAACTTCCTTAATCATACTCTCCTGTATGTTTTTCCTTTTAGCACGATCGTATTTGTCACTTTCATATATGAGCTTGGAAATAGAGAATACGCCGCGATTTTGTCCAAACGCTGCTGCCAGTTTAACCAGTTCAATTCTGTCTGAAATATCTTTTGCAAACAATAGAATCATGGGGCGCCAGTTACGCTGCATGACGTGATAGCGATTCATCCTAAGCAGTGAAAAACGAGCGATCTTCATCCACATTCCAACATTTACATCCCCCCATTCCTGTTCAAGTGCTCTCTTTTTAAAGTAAAGATAAAAGCCTGCCTCCAGTAAAAAAGCAATAACAAGTGCTATCGGGCTGATGAGATACATGACAAAAAGAGATCCGATTGCACCAATTAGCGACACGTACCACGGAACTCGTGTGCTCGGACGGTAAGAGGGCTCAGCAACGAGGTTTTCAACTGCAGCAACAATATTTATTACAACATAAAGTGTTAAAAACAGAACGGTAACAAACTTAGCTGCAGTGTTGAGGTCTCCCAGGGCAACGGCTACCAGTGCAACAGCTCCAGTAGCCCACGTGGCAATTGTTGGCTGACCGGTTTTCGACACTCGGCCTAAAAATTTTGGAGCCAGGCCATCCATCGATAGAGACTGAAGGACTCTCGGTCCGCTGAGCACGCTTCCAATGGCAGAGGATAAAATGGCACCGCATGCGGCCGGGTAAACAAACAAGCCACCCAGAAAAGCCGCGTCAGACCAGCTCCTGATACCAAACGATTCATCTGCCAGATTTTCGAATGGGAGCAGCACAGTTATCGAAAGGAAAATTGGAATGATAGTGTAGATGACGGTCCCGGTGATTACTGAATAAATAGTACCTTGCTTTATCGATTTTCCGGGAGTTTTCAGATCACCGCTCATTGCAATCCCCGCAAGAAAGCCGGTTACACCAGGGAAAAATACCGCAAATACGACCCAAAGCCCGCTCTCAGGAGCTACCGTACGATAAGCGGGAGTCATTTCCGGCATACGTAACTCACTTGTGAATACACCGACCATCAGTGACAAAATCGAAAGAATAACCAGTATCAGCATTGGAACCTGGAACTTAAGCACAAGTTCAGCGCT
Organism: Rhodohalobacter sp. 8-1; assembly: GCF_038150125.1. Taxonomy (NCBI): domain Bacteria; kingdom Pseudomonadati; phylum Balneolota; class Balneolia; order Balneolales; family Balneolaceae; genus Rhodohalobacter; species Rhodohalobacter sp. 8-1. The sequence goes on from NZ_JBBVMF010000008.1 coordinate 243,597, forward strand.
TTTACCCGAGGCAAATGTGATTAAAACAATGATTACAGCGGTCAGCAGCGGTATAGCATAGCCCGGCATGGCACCCCAGGTTTCAATTGGCCAAAAAAGAAGAAGCAACTCGGATAAACCAAATGCGTAAAAAGTGATACTGAGAGTCCGGCTGATATAGAAAGCAATCCCTATCGCCCCGCCGGTTTCCAGGCCCAAACTCCGGGAAATAAGATAATAGACACCGCCCACACCCATCTTGATATTGGTTGCAATTGCGGCAGCGCTCAGGCCGGTTATGAATGTAATGATGTTTGCCAGAAGAACTACAAATATCGTCAACGGCAAGCCCAGATTCCCGACCACCCAACCAAACCGGAGATACATAATAAGGCCCAATACAGTGAGAGTACTAGGGAGGTAAACTCCTAAAAAGGTTCCGAATTTCTTTTTTGAGAGAGGTTCTTTTTCAGCCATCCGTATGTTAAATGAGTAGAAAAATGATCAGCGATGTAACGAGTCATTATTCTGCGATCAGATGAAAATATTACAACATCATTTAACAAATATCATCTGCTTTTTTGTGGTTGAATAGCGAAAATGTTGAAAGTGCAGTAATCTTATGAGCATTGAATCCTTACAGTTTCGACGAACCAGAATATAATCAGCCGGCAGGATCAATCGTTGATTACGATTGACATCTGATAACATTTTATTTGAACAGATTTATCTAAAACTTAACCCCGTAGATTTGGTCATGGATCAGACAAGTGACTGGCAAAGCGTGTATTAAGGGTAAATATTTATAAAGTAATGCAATCATAAGATCTGCAAATGCACCGGTTTTTTTCTTATGATAATTTTTCGCAAGACTTAAGCAACCATCTCTAACTTCTGCCACCAGTCCAAAATAGGTTTAATGAATCATTTCGTATCTGTTTATATGCAATCAACAAGCAGTATTCGTTTATCTGCCAAGGGAATGAGATTATATATCCAATTGCAGGGATTGGTTTTTGTCAAAAAAAACTTCACTTTAGAGCGAATAAAAATTCCAGAAATTAATCGTGTTCATGAAACGTGCCTTATTTCCGATTCTATCTATTCTGTTTTTCACGCAATGCACAATTGATTTTGAGCCTGACCTAACAGGTTTTTCTGATGAGAGTAAAACCATTCAGAAAGAACTTGAACGCCAGTTGCTTTCCATGAACACACCGGAAGCGTACCGAAAGCATCTTTATAACCTAACCACAGACCCATCCTTTGCCGGCACAGCGGAAAACCGTTATGTGATCGATTATATTTACAGTGTAATGGATAGTGCGGGCCTGGATACCCGAACCTACGACTACGATGTGCTGCTTCCGCAGCCGGGGCAAAACTCCATCCGCGTTATGACGCCTGAAGTGATCGAACTTGATAACAAGGAAGCTGTTTATAGCGAGGATCCCTATACGGATCACCCGGACCTTGTCCATGGCTGGAATGCCTACTCGGGATCAGGAAGCGTTACAGCAGAGATCGTATATGCATTCCAGGGAAGGAAACAGGATTTCGAACGGCTTGAAGAGATGGGTGTTTCTGTAGACGGTAAAATTGTGATTGCCAGGTTTGGCGGCAACTTCAGGGGATATAAAGCAAAGTTTGCGGAACAAGCAGGTGCGGCAGGGCTCATTATCTATACCGATCCGCCATCAAACAGAGAGAATACCTATCCGGATGGCAAACAACCTGATGAAACTGCGATTCAGCGGGGTTCTCTACTGACTCTGGATTATTACGGCGACCCGCTTACGCCATTTGAAGCCGCCTTGCCGCTGGATCATCCGGAAACGCCAACTCGGCTAGACCCCGATGACGTGGATTTTCACACCATTCCTGTGGCCCCGATAGGGTATGGCGCAGCTGATGAAATTTTGAGCCGTATGGAAGGGGAGGACGCACCAGAAGAGTGGCAGGGAAATTTTGATTACAGCTATCGTTTGACCGGCGGGCCAAATCTGACTGTTGAACTGTCTGTAGATCAGCCATATGAAACGCGTCCGATATCAAATGTGGTGGGAGTGATTGAGGGATCTGAGTATCCAGATGAGTGGATCATCCTGGGCGCCCATCTTGATGCCTGGTCATTCGGCGCTACCGATCCCAACAGCGGCACAGCCATGCTGCTGACGCTTGCGGAGTCGCTGGCTCAGCTTTCAGATGAAGGGAAGAGGCCGAAACGGAGTATTATGATCGGCCACTGGGATGCCGAAGAGTTTATGCTGATTGGTTCCTCGGAGTGGGTGGAAGATCTGCAGGAAGAGCTGATGGCCAATTCGGTTCTTTATCTGAATGCTGATATGTCAGTCACCGGACCCAATTTCAGAGCATCGTCGTCACCCAGTCTGAAAGAGCCGATTATTCAGGCCGCCCGGACTGTTGCTCATCCTGATACAGACAGATCTGTCTACGATTTCTGGGTGGCAAACTCATCAAACGGAGAACCGTCTATTGGAAATCTGGGCGGAGGATCGGATCACGTTGGTTTTTATATGTATGCAGGTGTTCCATCGGCCGGAGTTGCGATATCTGGCTCGGTTCCAATCTACCACACAAATTTTGATACGTTCTGGTTTTATGAAAACCATCTCGACAGCACCTTTACCTACGGGCCGGCACTTGCTGATGTGTACGGACTGATTGCCCTTCGGTTTGGTAACGCCGATATTTTGCCTTACGATCTTGAAAGCTACTCGATAGATCTCACCACTCACATAAATTCAATCACTGAGCAGGCCGGCCGCGATATCCTGGCAGGGACCGGAATACTGGAAGAAATAGAGGAGATTGCAGCACAGCTTGCATTGGTGCGGACCCTGCTTGATGGGGCAGCAAATGATCCGGAGCTGACCCGAGTGGCCAGGAGATCCATCAACCGGAAACTCATACAGCTTGAGAGAAATTTCCTGCACAGCGAAGGGTTGCCGTTTAGTCCGTGGCTAAAATCGCTGTATGCCTCTTCGGACCCTTACAGCGGGTACGCATCCTGGATGCTGCCGGCCTACCGGTATGCGATAGAAGAGGATAGGCTTGAAGATGAAGCGTTTATGGCTGATCTGCACGAGGCACACCACCGTGCGTTTGAGCGCTTTTCAAACAGCCTCACATCAATCATTCGTGAGCTGGAGGAGGAGTAAGTCGATTCTGCATCGGGGTGCGGCATGACGCGTTGTTTAAACACAGATCCCAATCAACGTCATCGCGGACCCCGATCCGCGATCTCCCATTTGTTTAACGGCAAAAGGTGTGCTACTGACTGGATGTACAGATTGGGCAGGAACGGGAGATACCGGCTCGGTGGCCGGCATGACGTGTTGGTTAGGTTCACATATTTATGAACGTTATCGCAGGTTGGTATGACGCATTGGTCTACCCCAAATCCTTAACAACGGATCTCCATTCACCATTTACTGATTTAAATGCTACTTTACCTGTATCTGTAAAGTGCGATTCGGCAGGAACCCATCGCCTGATGATAATTTCGACCCTATCCTTGGATAGGTGTATTAGGTTATAGCTATTGGTTTCATTCCGTACCCGGTTTGATATTGCCGTGCCCGCTTGGGCTACGATAATTGATCGTTTAGAAGAGGGGTAAAAGGTGCGAACATCCCCCGTGTATCCATGGTGGAGGTGGCCCGCTAGCAGAAGATCTACGCGACACTTTTCGAGCATTTCCAGAGCGAGGTCAGCACGTCCTACCAACGCTATTCCTGAGTTTTTTACGCCAGGTGGTGGTATAAACGGGTGGTGGGTCACTACGATTCTGTAATGAGAATCAGGTAGTTCCGAGAACATCTTTTCAACTTTTCTTATCTGTTCAATTGAGATTCGACCGTTCTTCCAGGTGAGTGAACGCGCTGTATTTATTCCTATGACAGTCAGTTCATCATTAACAAAACTCGGCAAGAGATCCCCGCAGATAAATTCCTTGTACCGTTTAAGCGGGCTAAGGAACCGTCTAAAAAGATCAAACAACGGTACGTCGTGGTTGCCCGGGACAGATATTCGGGGATTGGGAAGCCGTTTAACATAGACCGCCGCCGCCTGATACTGCGAACGACGGGCCCTTTGGGTAAAATCTCCGCTATTAATGACAAGATCGGGGTTAATCATGTGCAGATCGTCAATAAGCCCCTCAGCAACATTGTGATTTACAGTGCCAAAATGGAGGTCAGAGATATGGGCTATGGTTTTCATCCAGTGATCACCCGTAAGCTTTTCTTTCTGATTTCAAATTGAAGAGGACTATTCATCCTCATATTTTCACCATCCACAGCTATCGTTACGGTGTTTCTGCGGGGATTAACGGTCACTTTTTCCAGCAGCCGGGTGTCGAGTTTTTCTGCCTCACGCACACCCCGGAGACTAAGTTCAAAAGCCATCGCATAAAGCGACCATAACCGTGGTGATTTTAGCATGCAAAGCCAAAGTTTTCCACGATTGAGCTTGCTTCGGGTGTACCCTTTATCCAGAGTCTCCATATATTCATTGTTCCCGACAAAGAGAAAAGGCGTAAAGAGCTCTGTGCGGAAATCTTTCGACTCCACCGTCACCCTCATCAGCGGCAGGCGCTGCAAAACGATAAGAGAGGCTACAATTTTGGCCCTCCATTTTTGCCAGCCCATCTCTTTCGACTTTTCTTCTCGTTCCCTCACAAGTTTTGGGTAGACTCCGATCGTGGCATTATTGACAAAACGATGTCCATTTACCATACCGGTATCAACCACTTCGATATTGGGTTCATGCTCCAAAGCTGAGAGTATTTTCAGTGGATCAGCAGAAATGCCGAGATCTGCGGCAAAATTATTTTTTGTACCCAGAGGCAGTACCATCAGGGCGGTATTGGTCTCTGCTAAAACATTTGCAGCAGCACTGATCGTACCATCCCCGCCTCCGGCAATTAAAATGTCCACACTCTGCTCATGAACCATATACTTCATTTGCCGCATAATTTCCGAACCCTGTACAACGGCCAAACACTCAGGAGCCACTCTGCCCAATAGATATTTCCGGATAATATTTATGCGTTCAGATTTCTGATCCTGTGTCAGCGTGCCGGAATTTTTGTTTAGTACTGCACCAATTTTATTCATGAGTGCACTAGGCGATTAAAAATTTTATGTCCTCCCAGATGATTAAAACTACAGAATTTTGTGTTTCAAGGCTCAATAAACTGAACATCGAAAAGAATTCAGATCAGATACAATACTTTTTTAATGGGTATCGCGTTTTACTATATTGATTAAAAACCGACCCAAACGCCATGAATAACAAACGGATACCATTCTTAGTACCGATAATTCTGTTCATGATGGTGTTACCGGCTTTCAGCCAATTACCCACGGTTTCTAATGCAATGGCTGGTGGGGATGAATATCAGTCCGGCATGTCGTTGTTTACACCTGCTGATTCTACAATCGCGATATTTCCACAAGACTCTTTATTGGCAAATACATTCAGCGGCTGGTATAAACGGCCGGGTCAAATGCCCATATACATTCCCGCACCGCTTCCAAATTCGATGCCTGTTCTAAACCCGCCGCCGGTAGACGAGAAAATGATTATCCCGATCGCAGGTGTGGCAGCCGATTCACTGAACAGGCCACATCAGCGTAAATAAATCATAAGCGACAGTCAGGAACTGGCGTTTACGTCTCCTTTAATCTTGTCGTATGCCGCATAATTGTGTTTCCTAAGCTCAATCTTATATCCGTTGGGTTCCATTATCCAGCCAGACTTTCCGTAGTCAAATTCCTCTATTTCACCAAGAAACTCCACGCCCACTTTTTTTAGCACTTTAAGAAGTTCTTCAATGTTTTTTTTTAACCCTGTAGTTAACCGTTACGTTATTTCGGCTTGGCTGTAAATACTGGGATTTCTCGTCAAAAATGCTCCAGGCAGTAAACCCCTTTTTTTGCTTGATCCTGAGCATGACGCCATTCGAACGTGCCACTCCATTTTCCGTTTTCAATTCCAAGGTGATCTTTATACCATTTCCTGGTCGCACCACGATCTTCAGCTTTCAGAAAGGTGCCGCCAATGCCGGTTACTCGCTTTTTCATAATAATGGGATTGATTAATCTATATGCTGATCGAATAGAATTGGGTTACCGTCCGGGTCAGCAATACAGAAATGACAAGGACCTTTCTCATCGTGAATAGATTCGGATTCCATCAAGAATGTGATATCCGCTGATTTCAATTCCCTGTAGATCCTGCGGGCATCTTCCGTGTTAAACGTGATGATGTTCTCATCGAACATATCCTGGAACAGGCCGATATAAGAGTGGCCTTTCGACATAATAATCCAATCGTTTTCGATGGGTCCGGTTCCTTCAACCGGTTCAAAACCAAGCTTTTCGTAAAACGCTTTTGATGCATGAATATCTTCTACAGTAAGCGATAGAGAGTGGTTATTAGGGATCATGGCGGAATGGTTTAGGTTACGGTTTGACGGACTCTTCGTAAAGTTCGACCCATTCCTCAGCTGACATCTTACGTGAAAGTTCGCCAATCAGCTCAAAAGGAATATTGTCAGGATTTTTAAATCTGACACAGCTTTTTTCCATATCGAGCCTCGAATCTGTATGATTTGGGAATTCAGATTTAAACCATTTCAGAAGTTCCTCGTCATTATAAAGCCCCATGTGGTAAAGGGCGATATGATTTTTTTGAGACGCAATGCTCATGAACGGCAGGGGCAGGGTGGGATCGGTGTGATAGCCATCGGGGTAGACTGAATGGGGTACTACGTAACCGATCATTTCGTAACTCATTCTCTCTTCAAATCCTGATGGCAGGTTTTCAAGAATGACCGTCCTGAGCTTTTCCATTGCCGGTCTGCGGTCGTCAGGTAACTCTCTGATGTACTCTTCGGGACTCTCTGCTTTACTTATCATAACATGTGATGTCTTTGATTATAGTTTAAATTATACAAAAACATAAATCATCCTATTGTATTTCTCCTTAACATAAACATATAAAAACTTTTTAGAATTCTGACTATTGGACAATCAATACAAATACAGCTAATTAATCGCTGGAAAAGATCTCCTCATACATTTTATAATGTGTCTCTTCCATGCCAAGAGCTTTATATGTTTTTTGAGCAATCTTATTCTCTTTTTCTACGTAGAGCCGGCAGCCGCATACCTCAGGGTGATTTTTTGCAAACTCGAGCACCATCTGATACATCTGCCGGTAAATTCCCTGCCGCCGGAATTCCGGTTTTACATACACGCTTTGAATCCACCAAAACAGTCCGTTTCGCCAGTCGCTCCATTCATGAGTGATCATGAGTGTTGCAACGATCTCATCACCGGACTCAGCAACCATGTAAAATCCGTACTCCGGTTTTTGAAACAGCGATTTTACGCCGGCAGTAATTGTCTCTCTGTCCAGTTCCTTCGCCTCGGTTTCCCAAGCCATATTGATGTTAAACTGACTGATACTTGTTGCATCACCAATAGATGCTTCGCGAACAGTGATGGTTGGACTCATGATTTAGCTTTTACATTTTTCAAATTCTTTTCTTTCACAACAATACGGAGATTCACGCCTGTCTTCAACCTTGTATTAAAGTCGACGGTAGCTCCTAATTTTGTCCATAAGCGGAGCAAAAATATGTTGGAGATGACAGAATAATAATCTCATCTCGAGAGGGGAAATGTTTAAATGAAACTGCACCGCCGGATGAGTGTAACGAGGGGTGTGTCGGTGATGGCAACAAGCTGTGATTAAACCTCAATAAAAATATTTTTAAAATCTTTCACTGGTGGCTCTGTTAGAACTCCTGCCAATAAAAAGGAGATCCTTTGGTTCGTTTCACTCACTACCGTTGACAGATTGTAAACATGACGTTTACTCCCCATACTTTTGAACCGTCAAAAGTATGCAAAAACTCCCCGACAGAGGTGTTCTGTCGGGGCACGGTTTGCCCCGCACGGTTACACTATGAGAATGCTCACAAGGTGAGCGCTCATAGCGATTTCTCCCGTGCTGTGGTGCAACCCATGCTATACCTCCACCCATCAAGGCCGGACACCTTTCTCCTAAAGAATATTTAGAGAGCAGGAACTTGGATTTCTCCTGTCACCTCTGAAATGGTGTTGCCCGGTTTTTGGGCAAGATTAACGGCTACCGGTGACAGTTTGTAAAAAAGTTCCGTTATTGATCAGGTTTCAAGGATTCAAAAGCTCGGCTTCATCTACGACACCTCCACTTGTTCTGTCACATCAGAAATAGTGTTGCCCCGTTTTTGGGCAAAATTAGGAGCTCAGGATGACAGGGGCGGCCGGTCTTGAGCGGCGGGCATAACGTTTCGAATGAGATCAACGTGTTGAGCTGCCCGCCACAGTGGTTCGGGATGCCATGGCGGCGGAGGTTACATCGAGAAAACTCCTGCTCTGATTTCCAGTCCACTTTTCATAAATAAAGCGACACTAAATTTTAGAAGTACAATCGCCGCCTTATATTCAGGCCACTCTAATATTTTTAATTATTCTTTCAACTTAACAATACATGAAAAATATCTACTTTGCCGGCTCAATCCGCGGCGGCCGTGATGATGCAAAACTCTACAAACAGCTTATTGATGAACTGAAAACATATGGCGCTGTGCTTACGGAGCATATCGGGGCAAAAGAGGTTAGTTTTGATCTGTCCGACCGACACATACACGACCGGGACCTGGAGTGGCTGTCAAGTTCAGATATTCTCATCGCCGAAGTAACTACGCCATCGCTTGGAGTGGGTTACGAAATTGGACGCGCAGTTAGTCTGGAAATACCTGTCGTTTGTCTGTTCCGAAATAGGGGAGACGCATTACTCTCAGCCATGATCGCCGGATCACCGGCAGTTCAAACCTTTAACTATTCAGATTTGGAAGAAGCGAAAGAGATTTTGGGAAAAGTATTTTCATGATCTGTTTTTATTAATCAAAGCACGATTCTGTCAAAAAAAGAGGTATGGTTGGAACATAGGAGCCAAATAATCCATTGTTGTAATAAGTCGAGTGAGAATTATTAATATAAATTTTATTCATTATGGATTACGATCTAAGCAACAAGAAAGTAGCGGTACTTGCTACTGACGGATTTGAGGAAATTGAATTAACCGAGCCTGTTAAGGTATTGAAAGAAGCAGGCGCAACCGTGCATATTGTAGCTCCGCATAGTGGCACGATAAAAGCCTGGGATAAAGATAAGTGGAGTAACGATTATGATGTGGATGCAGACTTAGACTCTGTTGAAACCGACAGCTACAATGCTTTGGTACTGCCTGGGGGAGTTTTGAACCCCGATCAGTTACGCACGGATAAACGCGCTATTCAATTTATAGCACACTTTCTGCACAAAGGGAAACCAATTTCTGCAATCTGCCATGGTGCCCAGTCTTTAATTGAAACCAAAGAACTGGATGGCAAAACAATGACATCTTACCCATCCATCAAAACTGACCTCATCAATGCCGGTGTAAACTGGGTGGATGAAGAAGTTGTAGTTGACCAAGGCCTTACCACAAGCCGAAGTCCGGAAGATTTACCAGCATTTTGTGATAAGATGATGGAAGAAATTTCTGAAGGTGTTCATGAAGAGTTGCGGCCGACGTAGGTTCTAATCTTTGGATCTGCAAAAACGTCGATTTATCATCACGCTGATTGTACTGTCATTTCAGACAAGTGCGATCAGCGTATTTTTTTGATAATAAATTAGCATAATAAATTTACAGCTCTACCGATGACAGTTTTTAAAAAGTGTTGTTTTTGAGCTTTTAAAGACGATTTCATTTTTATGGGCACATGCCTTTTCACCTGCCAGACACAACTGGTTTCGCGCCTGCGTGAAACGAAATGCCCTGGCAGGGGCATAATGTCCGTAGCCCCGTACAAGCGCCGTGTGGTTGACGGCGTGCAGTGCGGGGTTAGTAAGTGCGGGCAGACCAGGTGCCCCGAGGCACTTGATTCCGCAGAAGAAATGAATTTAGTCGACGGGGTTATGAAAGATCTGATTCGTGTAGCCCTTGAGTTTGAGTACGTACTTGTAAGATTAATTATTACCCGGTAAGCCGCACACTTCTCCATACACAAAATACGTGGTACTTTTCCTGGGGAAACCTAATGCTGTCACTTACTAAACAGTGTTGCCCGGTTTTTGGGCAAGATTAGTTGCTACCAATGACAGATTGTAAAAAGTGCTGTTTTTGAGCAGATTTCAAGGATTCAAAAGCTTGGCTTTATTTATGATACCTCCACTCGTACTATCACTTCTTAAATGGTGTTGCCCGGCTTTTGGACGAAATTAGGGACTACCAATGACAGTTTGTAAAAAGTGTAGCTTTAGGTTTTAGACAACGATGTTATTTTTTTGAGCACAAATCTAAACATTTGAAAATTTATAAACGGTTT